>JAPLTR010000677.1 GCA_026398065.1 Verrucomicrobiota bacterium
CCGCGGGGGTTTCGATGTCGCGCCTCGGCTGCTGCCCGAAGCGCGTGTCACAGTGGAGGTCCCCGCCGGTGAAATAGTCGAACTTGCCATAGCTGATCCGCAGCGCGATCGAGCAGAGGTTTTCGTCGGGATAGTCGGCCGGAGCCAACTGCGCCAGGGGTGGCACCGCGCTGGCGGCCTCGTCGCCGTGACCGGTCCAGACGTTGCCGTTGGCGGCGACCGTCCGGACCTGAAACGAGGGATACCTGTTCGGCGAACGCCGCAACGTGATCTGGTTCTTCGCCGCCACGACGACGCGTTCGCAGCGCAATCCGGCTTTCTCCCGTGAGCGGATGAAGGCGAGGTAGTTCGAGGCAAACAGGGCGGTCCAGCGCGTCGGGTAGGCGTAATCCGGATACCCCCGGTCGATTACGGTGCCGATGGGGAGGGCTTCGGCGACATCGGTCACGCCGGTGAGGCGATAGCTCCCGTCCCGCGGACTGGCCGGGCTGTCCGGTCCCACATCGCCCAGGTGATCCGGGTGCAGGTGCGTCGCGACGAAATAGTCCAATCCCGCGTGCCCGGTCGCTTTCAGCTGTCGCAGGGCATAGCGCGCAATCCACTCGCCCGGCCGCCGCGAGGAATCGGGGCGGGGCGGGGAGGTGACGTCGAGCTTGCCGGAGGCTGCGCCCGCGTCGATCAGGACGCTCGTGCCGTCCGGTGCGACGATCAGGGCGGCGTTGCCGCGGCCGGTCGCAATCTGGTGAATGTCGAGATTTCCGGGGCTCCAGGCAGGCAGCGGGGCGCCCGGCCCGACGGCAGCCTCGCTTCCGGTCGCCGGGGCGACTGCCCCCCAAACGAGCGCCCATCCCGCCGCCCAGATCGCAGTCCGGTTCATGCCTAGAAACGAACCCCGACGCTTACACCGTAGGTTCGGGGATCGCCCAGATATTCCGCGAGGACCACCTGGGTGGACGGAGTGAGCAGGTAATCGGTATTGCCGAGATTGCGGCCCCAGAGGCTGATTCGCCATTTGCGATCGGGAGTCTGGTAGCCGAGGCTCGCGTTGACGAGTGCATAGCTGGGGACGAAGAGGTTGGGGTCCTTGGTGGCGCCGGTGTAATAGCTGGCGGTATCGGAATAGGCTGCGGTGGCGCTGAGAAAACCGACGCCGGTCCAGCGGTACTCGTAGTCTGCTCCGAGGGACAGCTTGTGCTTGGGCGCGGACCCGAGTGGGTTGCCCGTGTAGTTCAACACCCCGGGGACCACGAACGTGTCGTAGCTGGCGTCGAGCAGACCGTAGGCGGCGGTGAGATTCAGGCCGGCCACGGGCGTGTAGCGGGTTTCGATCTCGGCGCCCTTCATGGTCGCCTTGCTCGCATTCACGATGGTGAGGATGCGCGTGAGCGTGTCGAAATAAAGCTCCTGCTTGTCGGCATACTTCTCGCGAAACACCGTCACATTGGCGCGAAGCCGGTCGCCCCAGAAGGACGACTTCACGCCGACTTCGTAGTTGGTGACGGTCTCCGGATCGAAGGGGCGCGCCAGGATCGCTGCGGTGGCGGCGTCGGCGTTGAACCCGCCGGCCGTGTAGCCCCGCGTCGCGCTGGCGTAGAGCCTGAGCTTCGGCTGCACGGCCCAGGTGAGCACCGCCCGCGGCGTGAATTCGCTCCAGCGCTTGCTCAGTCCGGACGAGGTGAACGTGTTCGCCGCCACGAAGGCATCGCTCTTGACCACCGACGCCTCCTTGCGATCGACCGTGTAGCGGCCGCCCAGCGTCAGATCCAGCGCGGGCAGCAGATGAACCACTCCGTCTAGGTACGCGGCGGCGCTTCGGGAATCGACGTGCTGGCTGGCGACCTGGTTGGTCACGAGCGCACCGGTCCGGGCGGCGAACGCCCGCGACGTCAGGTTCCGGTAACCGTCTTCGTTCAGATAGTAGATGCCCGAGACGAAATCGAAGCGGTCCCCCCTCGGACTGGCGTAGCGCAGTTCCTCGGTGAACGTGCCGGGATGGTCGAGGTCCCGGCTCACCGCCTGGCTGCCGGCCGTCAGAAACTGGTAGCTGGTTCCGACCCCGGAATAGTCGTCGGCCGAACGCGACTCGCGATACGCCGTGATCGAGGCGAAGTCTCCGAAGGAGTGCGTCCAATCGACGTGCGCGGACAGCCCCCACATCGTGCGCGCGAAACTCTGCGGGTAGCCGAGCTCGGAGGTGCGGCGATCCCCGTCGGCCCCGAGCCCGCGCGAGGACAGCGTCCGTCCGCCGTTGCGGTCGTCGGAGTAGTCGCCGGACAGCAGGATTTTCAGGGGCGCCACGGGGCGCAGGAGGAGCTGCCCGCGCACCCCGGAACCGTCCTGGTCGTCCTCCTCCTGTCCGGTCAGCCGGTCGCGGCCGAAACCGTCGTGCGTGTGTTGAAGGACCGTGAGCTTGGCCGCGATCTTCTCCGTGAGCGGAGCGCTGATCATCCCCTGGAGGCGCAGGCTGTTGAAGTTGCCGTAGTCGAGCTGGGCCTCGGTTTCCCGCGCGGACAGCGACGGTTGGCGGGTGTTGAAGACGATCGCGCCGCCGGTGACATTGCGGCCGAAGAGCGTGCCCTGCGGGCCGCGGAGGACCTGGACGGAATCGAGGTCGAAGAGCTCGAAGGTCGCGACCGTATTGCGCGGTGCAAACACGTCGTCGACGACTACCGCCACCGGCTTGTTCACCCCGATCTGGGAAAACGTGTTGGACGCGCCGCGGATCGCGAGCGTGGGACTGCCCTGGCTGAACGACGAGACGAGCAGGTTCGGGGCCAGGCGCGAGAGGTCGCGCGCCGTCTCGATCCGGTAGCGCTCGATCTCGTAGCCGGACAGCGAGGTCATGGAAATCGGGACGTCCTGCGCCGACTGCGGGCGCTTTTGGACGGTGACCGTGACGTCGAACTTTCCCATCTGCACCGGCTCATCCGGGCGGGCGGCTGCCGGGGGCGCCGCCCGGACGGCGTTTGGGGGCGGCCTCCGGGTGATGGCGACCGCGCCGTTGGCCTTGGTGACACTCGAGGCCAGCTCCGTGCCGTCGAGCAGCCGTCCGAGCGCCTCCAACGGGGTGAAGGCGCCCTTCACGGCGTTGGTTTTCGCCCCTTCCACTTCCCGCGTGGAGTAGAGGAGTTCGACGCCGGATTGCTGGGCGTAGTGCTTGAGCGACACGACGGCATCGGCCGACGGGATGTCGAAGGGCTTCGTGGCCTCGGCGGCGTGCAGCGGCGCGAGGAGGCAGACCATCGCGGCGAAGGCCAGGCGGAGAATTTTCGGACAGAGACTGTCGCAAGGGTGGCTCATGGTGAACGTGGTGAAGGGACGGATACCGAGGAAGACGGGCCAGCCCGGCCGACTAACTAGGGCGGCGGGGAAGATTCCGCCGCGAACGCCCGGTCAGCGCGCCTTGCGCAGAATCGTCACATTCGACCGCCGCTCCGCGACGACCCCAAAGCTCTGCTCCAGCACCTCGACCAGCGAACCGTAGCCCGAGGCGGCAAAGGCGCCGCCGAAAGTCTGGGCGGACAACGTGGCATCTTCGATGACGAGCTGGTGGCGATTGTAGCGGTTGAATTCCGCGACGACTTCGGCGAGTGGGGTGTCGGCGAATTCCAACCGGTGGTTCTGCCAGGCGAGCGCGCTCTGCAGTCGCGCCGGTTCGACGGGCGCCACGGTCACCCGGCCGGCGATCGAACCGACCGAAAGCGGCACGAGCGCCTTGTCGCCGGCCACCAGCAACGGCTCGGGCCGGGCCGAACGGGACTGGGTCACCTGCACTTTTCCCTCCCGCACGAGCACCTCGACGGCCTCGGGGCGGTAGCGCACATTGAACGCGGTCCCGACGGCCCGCAGCGAAACCTGCCCCGCCTCGACCCAGAAGGGACGCTGGGGATTTTTCGCCACCGTGAAAAAAGCCTCGCCGCGCGTGAGCCGGATGCGCCGCTCGTTGGCCGAGTAGGCGATCTCGACCGCCGAATCGGTGTTGAGCCCGATCACTGAGCCGTCGGGGAGTGTGAGGTTCTTGAGGCCGCCAACCTCGGTCGAGGCGCTCTGCACATAGACATCGGCGTGCGCTGGCGGGGTCGGGCGTGGGACGCTCAAAATCACGGCGATCGCGGCCGCCGCCGCCAGGGCCGCCGCGAGCCAGTAAATGCGGTGCTTTCCTTCGGCGGCATCGGCCTTCGCGGGCGGCTCGCGCAAACCGTCGAGCAGGTCGGACGTCAGTTTCAGTTCGGCGAAGGCCGCGGCATGCGCGGGAGCCTGCAGCCAGTCATCGAGGGCGCGTCGGTCGCGCCGGCTCAGGCCCGCGCGCTCGCGCAGGGCCCACTCGGCCGCGAGGCGATCGATGTCCTGGCCTCCGGGGGAAGTGGGGTGAGGGTGATTCATGGCTGCCGACCGCGGAGAACCCCGCGCTCCCGCAGATAGTCCCGGCACCGCACGAGCCCGTTGACCATCTGCGCGTTGACCGTGTTGATGGAAAGGCCGAGGCGGTGGGCGATCTCGCGATTGGACAGGCCGTGGATTTTCTGGAGGGTCATGATTTCACGGCATCGGCCGGGGAGCGATTGGATGGCCTGATGGAGGATTTCGATCTCTTGGGTGCGGCTCACCGCTTCCGCGACGTCGCACCTCTCTTCTTCGACGGATGAAACGCCTGGGCTAACTAACGGCTCCATCACGACGACCCGGTCATGGCGGTAGCGGTCGAGCGCCGCATTGCGCGCCGTCGTGAAGAGAAACGCCCGGGGGTTCACCACCGGCCCCTGTTCCCGGGCGCGCAACAGGCGGATAAACGAGTCCTGCACCAGATCGTCGGCGTCGCGCAGCGAGGGAAACTGCGAGCGGAGCCAGGCCCGCAATCCCGACTCATGCGGGCGCACGTGCTCCTCGAACCAGCGCGCGGTCTCGGCATCTTGCGGTGGCATGCTGTCTGGTGTGGGGACCACGGTAGCAGAAAACAAGCCCGCGAGCGTGACGATTGGAAGGAGGCGGAAAGCCCGCCCTCCCTGGAGGGGAATCACCCCTTCGGCTTCCGGCCGACGCCCCAGATCAGCCAGACCGCGAGGGCGAGCAGGAGGACGAGCCACCAGAGATAGCGGAGCTCGCGGGCGGCCATCTCGGCGAAGGCCGTGGCGCGGGGGAAAACCAAAATCAGCACGATCCCGATCAGGACCAGGGTGCCAAACTGGATGATGGCTCGCGTTCTCGGGGTCATGGGGCGGCGGGTTTTTCGGCGGGACCGATGGGCAGCAGGAGCGCGGCGCCGGAATTGTCGGTCCCGGAAGGGACGACCATCGGGGAGCGGCCGTTCCAGCGATCGACAATTTTCCAGCGCAGAAACGACGGGCTCAGCCGCAGGGCTTCGCCGCGGACGCGGATGGCCTCGGCCTCGCCCTTGGCGCTGATGATGGCGGTCTCCGCCTCGACCTGCGTCTGAATCTGGGTGAAGCGCGCCTGGTTGGCCTGCTGTTCGGCGACCATCTTGGCTTCGATGGCCTTCTCCAGTTCGGCCGAGAGGTTGATGTCGCGCACGACGATGTCCTCGACGACGAGCAGCGTGCCGATCTTCTGGGCGGCGGAGGCGAGCGCCTTCTTTTTGATCTCCTCGCGGCTCTTCACGATCTGCTCGGCGGTGAGCAGGGCGGTCACCTCCTTGATGGCCTCCTGCACGCGCGGGGCGATGAGGCTGTCGAAGGGATCGCCAGCGAACTCCCGGTAGATCTGCACGACGGCGGCCTCCGGCACCCGGTAGAGGACGCGGAGATCGATCTTCACCTGCTGGAGATCGGACGAGAAACAGTCGGCGTTCACCTGCTGGGTCTTCTGCCGGATATTCACGACCACGATGCTGGTGATAAAGGGGGCCTTGAAGCCGAAGCCGGCCGGCAGGAAGTTGTCGGCCGTCTTGCCGAGCGTGACCTTAAGTCCGCGGGTGCCGGGCTCGATCACGTAGGTCGAGGCGTTGGAGAGGATGAGCAGCACGAAGAACAGCACGGCCACACCGAGGAGCTTGGGAATGAGCGTAGGGTTCATGGCGTCAGCGTCGGACTGCACCCTTCGCAGGGGCCGGTTGGGTGGGGGCGGTGGCATTGGTCTTCTGGGTCTTGAGCCGTTCGATGTCCTGCAGGGTGAGCATCACCTTGTCGCCGCCGCCGATCACGACGGGGGCGATGCCATCCCATTTGTCCACGATCTGCAGGTCGACGAACTCGGGGTTCTTCTTGAGCGCTTCGCCGCGGAGGATGATCGACTCGGCCTCGCCCTTGGCGCGGATCACGGCGGTGTCGGCCTCGATCTGGACGCGCTGCTGAAGGTACTTCGATTTCGAGGCCTCCTGCTCCTGCACCATCTTGGCCTCGATGGCGTGCTCGAGTTCCTTGGTGAGCGCGATGTTCTGGATGACGATGTCCTCGATGACGAGGAGCGAGCCGAGCTTGCGGCGGGCGATCTCAAGGGAGCGGGTCTTGATCTGCTCGCGGTTTTTCACGATCTGCTCGGCGCTCTGCAGGGCGGCGACCTCCTTCAGCGCCTCCTGCACCCGCGGGGCGACGAGGCTCTCGAAGGGATTGCCGTAGTAGTCCTGGAAGAGCTTCACGACCGAGGCTTCCGGCACGCGGAAGAGCACCTTGAGGTCGACGGTGATCTGCTGGAGGTCGGCCGAGTAGCACTCCGCCTTGTCCTCCGCCGTCTGCTGTCGGATCGAGATTTCGGTGATGGTGGTGATGAACGGGGCCTTGAGGCCGAAGCCCTCGGGTTTGAACGCCTTTGACACCTCGCCCATCGTCACCTCCACGCCGCGATAGCCCGGCTTCACCACGTAGGTGCCGGATGCTGCCATGATGATCGCGCAGAAGATCAACAGGGCGACTCCGACGATTCTGGCGATGCCTTGGGTGCTCATTGTTCTGGGAAGAGAGGGTAGGCATAGCGGACGGGTGGCTCGACACAAGCATGGGTTCGCTCGCGTCCGGCAGACGGCGTCGTGGGACGCCTCTCTTCCTCGAAGATGAAGACGAGGCGAGGAGGCCTCAGGGCGTCAACAGCCCGGCCATCACGGCGACGGCTTCCTGCCGGATCGTCAGCACCGCGCGCAGCTCGGCCCGGGCCCGCTCCAGCTTCGACTCATTTCGGAGATAGGCTTCGTGGGCGCGCTGCAGGCGGGCCTTGATCTCCGCATCGGGCAGCCGGTCGCCGACGGCCGACCGCAGCGCCTCCTGCTCCGGCTGCGCGGAGGCGGCGGGCCGGTTGTTGGGCTTGGCCTTGTCGCCACTGGGAAGAGCGATGCGACCATTCGGGCTGGTCGCGAGCGAGCGGCGGAGATCGTCGACGGTTTTGATCCGGTCCGCGATGAGGGCCCACTCCGCGTCGTCGGTCACTTCCATTTGCTCCCGCAGGCGGGTCATCTGGCGAGACTCCCCGCCGCCGGTGCCGTCGTCGCGCTTGCCGGACTTTCCGCCGGGGGCGTCGGCCCCGGCCTCCTTCTTCTGTTCACGGAGCTCCGCCTTGCCAGGCTTGGCGGCGAAAAGCCCGGCCGTGGAGAGGTACACGGGGAGCGCGAGCAGGAGAATCGAGCGAAAAAAACGGGGGCCGAAGAAGGACATGCGGAGAAGGGGACGACCTGACGTGGGGTTGGCGTACAATGGGGCGCGGAACCGGGCGCGGGCAAGCGTTTCTCCGCGGGGATTCGGGCAGGTGAAGGGGCGGGGCGGCTTGCGTCGGCGGCCGGTCGCTGTCGGGATTCCGCCACCCCATGAAACGCATCGTCTTCTTCGCGTGGGCCTTGATGGGCGCGACGCTTCCCGTCGTGGCCGTCGAGCGCCCGAATGTCCTCATGATCGTGGTCGACGATCTCAATGACTGGATCGGCTGCCTGCACGGGCAGCCGAGTGCGTTGACCCCCAACATCGACCGGCTGGCGGCGCGCGGGACGCTTTTCGCCAACGCCCACTGCCAGGCCCCGCTGTGCAATCCCTCGCGCACGAGCGTCCTCAGCGGGCTGCGGCCCTCGACGACGGGGATCTACGGCCTGCTGCCGGGACCGCGGGCTGCCCCGGCACTCAAGGACTGGGTGATGTTGCCCCAGTATTTCGAACGAAACGGATACTTCACGGCCTCCTTCGGGAAGGTCTATCATGACGGTGCGATCAAGCCGCCGGACCGGGCGAAGGAGTGGACGGTCTGGGGACCGTCGCCGGGCGAGCCCGTGCCGCCGAAGAAGATCGTGAACACCCCCTCGGCGATGAAGGTCGTCGACTGGGGTATCCACAATGTGGATGAAAAGGAGTACGCCGACTGGAAGACCGCCGACAACGCCACCGCGCAACTCGCCGCCGCGCCGCAGGACAAGCCCTTCTTCATCGCCGCGGGCTTTCGCATGCCGCATCTGCCCTGCTTCGCGACGCAAAAGTGGTTCGACCTCTATCCCGAGGACGAACTGGAACTGCCCCCGGTGCTGCACGACGACCGCAAGGACGTGCCGGACTTTGCGTGGTACCTGCATTGGAAACTGCCGGAGGTGCGGCTGTCGTGGCTGGAGCAGAACAACCAGTGGCGCCCCTTGGTGCGGGCGTACATGGCGAGCACGAGTTTCATGGACAGCCAGGTGGGCCGGTTGCTCGACGGTCTCAAGGCCTCGGGCCGCGATCAGAACACGATCGTCGTCCTCTGGTCCGACCACGGGTGGCATATCGGGGAAAAGGGCATATCGGGGAAGAATTCGCTCTGGGAGCGATCGACGCATGTGCCGCTGATCTTCGCGGGGCCGGGGATCGCGGCGGGAGCGGTTTGCACGCAGCCGGCGGAATTGCTGGATATCTACCCGACGTTGGTGACCGCCGCCGGACTGCCGGCGCGCGAGGGACTCGAGGGGCACAGCCTGACGCCGCAGTTGCGCGACGCCACCGCCGGACGTGCCTGGCCCGCCATCACCACGCACAACGCCGACAACCACACGGTGCGGACCGCGCGCTGGCGCTACATCCGCTATGCGGACAACTCGGAGGAACTCTACGATATGGTGAACGACCGGAACGAGTGGACGAATCTCGCGGGCGAGGCGCGTTACGCGGCCGTGAAGGCGGAGCTGGCGAAATCGGTTCCCGCCGTGAGCGCCGCGCCGGCCCCCGGCAGTGCGCAACGCACGCTGGTGCGCGATGGCGCGGGCTGGCGCTGGGAAGGCGAGCCGATCCGGTGGGAGGAGCGCGTGCAGTAGGCCGCACGGCCTGGACCGTCTCTATTTGCGAGTCTCGGCGGGAACGGGCAGAGGCAACTCGTCAGTGACCGGGAGCTGGCCGCGCAGGACTTTTCCGGCGAGGCCCGTCAGGCGCAAGTAGTGGTCGCTGGGCAGGCCCTCGTAGGTGAGAAACTGCACGCCAGCGCCCACGGGCGGCTCGTTGGTGCATTTGAAAATCGCGGTGCCCTCATCGACTTCGTCGAACATGGCCACATAGAGGGACTCCGCGCCGGCGCGTTTGGCCGCGGTGACTTGGGACCAGAAGAACCGGCCCTGCAGGCGCGGGATGCTGTCGAGCTTGGCCCCTTTCAGGTTGTGCCAACTGAAGCCGGGGAAGGCGACGGGCAGGTAGGCGAGGTGGTGTTCGCGGCACCACGCGAGGTCCGGCTGCCAGACTTCGGTGGCGTGGCGCGTGGCGGCTTCGGGCGTGCCGTACCGGCCGGGGGTCCACGGAGAAATCACGTCGGCGAGCTGAATGAGTTCGAGGAAGGCGGGGTCGGAGATCGAGTCCCGGGTCTGCGTGCGCCAGAAGCTGGGGACACCGAGCATGAGGGAGAGTCCGCCGCTCTCCGGGTCGTTTTTGAAGAAGGCGATGAGCTTGCGCCAGTCGTCCAGGCTCGGGCGGGTTTTGGCATTGTCGTTGAAGCCGCAGCCCCAGAGGGCGAGCAGCGGTTTGCCGTTGTGATGGAGGTAGCCGGTGTCGCTGGTGAGGGCGGTGTCCTTGAGGAGTTTCTTCCAGTCGGCGATGAGCACGTCGGCCTGGCCGGGGGCGAGTCCGCTGAGATCGTACATCAACGCATAGGCGCGGCCATGGAGGCGGGCGCCCTCGCGGCAGTGGTCGAGGACGAGGTTGTTGTGCTTGAGCGGGACCTCGCGACGGAGGGAGCTGATGAAGCGCTGGACGAAGACCCCGTCGATGCCGTGATCCTCCATCCATTTGAAATGTCGGACGACGCTGGGGCGCAGGTAGGAGCTGAAGACTTCGGCGCGCGAGCCGTCGGCGTGGACGAAGTCGGTCGGGAAACGCTCCGCGGGTGCGAGTTCAGAGAGGTCCGGCCAGAGATCGACGGTGACGCGACCGGGGCCGGGGCGGGCGTTGCCCCGGGCCCAGTGGTTGTAGCCGCGCCGGGCGCCGTCGCCCTCGCCGTTGAACCAGCCCTGGTAGCCGCAGAGGACTTTTCCGGTGAGCGTCGGCGGGGGGATCCGGCGCGCGTTGGGACCCGAACAACTCACACCGAACGCGAGGATGGCGAGGACGAGACAGGGGAGGAATTGGCGGATCATCGCTGTGTGCTGAGCAACTGGCGGGCATCAGCCCGGGAGGGGTCGAGGGCAAGGGTGCGGCGGGCGGCGGCCTGCGCCCCCTCGCGGTCACCGCTGCGGAGCAGGACGGTGGCGAGCGCGTAGGGATAATCTGGAGACGTGGGGGCGAGGGCTTCGGCCTGGCGCAAGGCCTCGGCCGCGGCGGGGAGGCGGTTGGTCTGGGCGAGGAGGAGTCCAAGGTTGTACCACGCGCGGTCGAATTTCGGGTCGCGTTCGACGGCGAGGCGGAAGGCCATCTCGGCGTCGGGGAGCTGGCGGGCCTCGGCAAAGGCGAGGGCGGCGCGGTAGGCCGAGGGGGCGTCGTTGGGCTGGAGCTGCGCAGCGCGGAAGAACGCGGCGGCGGCAGGTTGGGCGGAGCCCTGGGCGTTGTGCACGAAGCCGAGGGCTTCGTAGATGCCGGGGGAATTCGGGTCCCACTGGGCGGCGAGCTTCATGGCCTTTTCGGCGGCGGGGAGCTGGCCGCGGTTGGCGAGGTCCTGGCCGAGACGGAGCTGCCCGCCGGGTTGGTCGAGTGTCAGCGCGAAATAGGCGTCGAGCTCGCGACGGGCCGGGGAGTCCGGTGGCAGTTCGGCAGAGAGCGCCCACGCGGCGTCGAGGCGGACGAGGCGAACGGGGTCCTTCAGGAGTGCATGGAGGCGGTCGTGAGACGGCGTGTGACCGTTGAGGAGGCGGACGGCGGCGGCGCGCTCAAGCGGATCGCGAGCGGACAGGGAGGCCTGCGCCGCGGCGACGACGGCGGCGGAGCGCTCAAAGGGCGTGAGGAGATCGAGGAGCGTGGCGCGCCAGGCGGGCACCTCCTCGCGGGCGAGGATCGCGAGAATGGCGGCGGGGGCGGTCGGCTGTTGGGCCTGGGCGGCGGCGATGGCGCGGGTGCGGGCGCGTTGGTGCGAATCGAGTTTGGTGCCATACCAGGCCTCGCTGGATTGGATGGCCCAGTCGGTGGTCTTGTCGGTGTGGCAGTGGTTGCAGGCGTTGGGGATGCCGAGCTCCTTGGTGAGCAGCGGATCGGGGCGCAGCCAGCCGTGATCGTGCCGCGGGGCGCGCTGCATGTAGGTGGTCGTCGGCATGTGGCAGGTGATGCACTGGTTGCCCGTGCTGCCGGCGGCGTGGTGGGAGTGGGCGAGGGGATCGATGGGGATAGCGCGCGTGCCGTTGGGCTGCGGACGGCCGGGCGCGGCGTGACACTGCATGCACAGGCTGTTGTCGCCCACGGGGAGAATGGTCTTGTTGGAGTGGGGGTCGTGGCAGTCGAGGCAGGTGACGCCGGCGTGGCCCATGCGGCTGGTCAGGACCGAGGTGAAATTGAAATCCTCGTCGCGCTGCTGGCCGTCGGGGTAGTAGACCGAGGCCTCGGTGGGGAGCGTGATGCGATAGTGGTCGAAGTAATTGTCCCCGGGCTGGAAGCTGGCCGTGAGCAGCTCGTTGCGGGCATGGCAGGGCGCGCAGGTGTGCATCATGCGCTGGCGGTCGCCGAGGAACGGCGCGGCGGGTGCGACCGTCTTATAGTTCTTGCCCAGATGGGGGTACGTAACGGGGCCGTGGCACTGGATGCAGCCGACGCCGTGCTCGACCCAGGCGGACCTGTAGGTGTCCGACGCGGCGTCATAGTTTTTCTGATACCCGGTCATGTGGCAGTGGGCGCACATGGAGTTCCAGTTCATGCCGCGGCCCGTCCAGTGACCCCATTCGCCGGCGTGGCGGTTTTCCTGGCCAAAGACGTTGAACCATTCCTTGCGCGCCGGATCAAAGGCGAGGTCAGTTGGTTGCCAGCGCCCGCCGCCGGTGGGCACCAGCGGCTGCCAGAGGGGCTTGTGGCCGAGAATCAGGTCGGGCGCATACGTGACCGCCGGTGCGGCGCCGGCCGCCGGCAAGGTCATCGTGGGCCGGCCATCCTTCCACGCGAGATCGAAG
>JAPLTR010000140.1 GCA_026398065.1 Verrucomicrobiota bacterium
ACGCCCGCACCCGCCGGATCGGCGATCTCGGCCCCGTGCGTCAGCGACGCCAGCAGGGTAAACACGGCCAACGACACGGAACGAAGGAAACGGGGTGGTTTCATGCCCCGGTATCCGAATCCCACCCGGCGGACAGGTCACGCGAATTCTTTGCCCTGCCGCCGTCCGCGCGCAGCCCCAATCCTGTAACAAGCCCCAAAAGAATGCGTCAGACAAAATTGCCACGCCGCGTCGCTTCATTGAGACTTTGGCCGCGCACCGGTCCACCGCCTCCATGAACAAAACCCTCGCCTTCCTCACCACCTTCGCCGTGGGAGCGGTGTGCGCCGCGTTTTTGCTCTGGCTGTGGCAGGAAAACCGCGAAGGCCAGCACCAGCTCCGCCTCGCCCGCGAGGCGGTCGCGAGCCCGGGCGCCGTCTCACCGGCGGTCCCCGCCACCGCCGTCGCCCTCAGCCCCACCGCCCAGGCGCTGCTCGATCAGCTCCAGAGCCTCCTCGTCCGGCCCGACACCCGGGCCAAAGAGGGCCTGCTCACCTTCAAGGACGACGACGCCTACCGCCGTTTCCTCGCCCGCGCCCGGGCTGCCGGTCTCACGATTCTGGGCGAGCTGCCCGACCTCCGGACCGTGCGCGTGCGCTACGAGGCGTTCGCCGCGCTCCGCGCCGAACTCGCGCAGAACGCCGCCGACTATGCCAAGGTTTCGGCCAACTACCTCGTCAACATCCCCTCCGGCCCCGCCACGCCCGCCAAGGAGGACCGCGCCGCCATCAGCCAGGTGCCGTTCGGCAACTCCGCCCTCGCCTTCCTCGGCGTCCCTACCGAGCACGGCGCCTGGGGCGCGGGCGTGACGATCGCCATCCTCGACACCGGCGTCCTGCCCGACGCCACCTTCGGCAGCGGCCGCTTGCGCACGCTCGACATCGGACTCGGGACGGTGGCCGGCCGCGGCGAGGACGACGGTCACGGCACCGCCGTCGCCGCCCTCGCCGCGGGCGCCTCCCCCGACGCCCCCGGCGTCGCGCCGTCCGCCAGCCTCCTGAGTATCCGTGTAACAGATACCAACGGCACCAGCGACACCTTCACCATCGCGCAGGCGCTCCTCGCCGCCGTCAACGCCGGCGCCAAGGTCATCAACGTCAGTCTCGGCGGCTACTCCACCACCGCCGCGCTCGATGCGGCCATCGGCTACGCCGTCGAACGGGGTACCGTCATCGTCGCCGCCGCCGGCAACGACCAGGCTGCGCAGCTCGCGTGGCCCGCGGCCGACTCCCGCGTGGTCTCCGTGGGCGCCGTCGATCGCGCCGGCCAGCAGGTCACGTTCTCCAATTCCGGCTCGCAGCTCTGCCTCACCGCCCCGGGCTACGGCGTCCAGACCGCCTGGCTCGACGGCCAGCGCGTGTATGTCGACAGCACCTCCGCCAGCGCGCCCCTCGTCTCCGGCGCCATCGCCGCCGCCCTCTCGCAAAACGCCTCCCTCACCCCGCAGACCGCCGCGCAGCTCCTGCAG
>JAPLTR010000662.1 GCA_026398065.1 Verrucomicrobiota bacterium
CGCCGCCTCGTAGCGCGAAATCGCCTCCGCCGTCCGGCCCCGCAAGAACTCCGCGTTGCCCAGATTGCAGAGCGCCTCGGCCTGGGCCGGGTTCAGGCGCAGGGCCGCCTCGATTTCGCGCACGCCCGCCTCCACCTGGCCGGCCTGGCACAGCGCCCGGCCGAACTGGTTGTGGAACTCGGCGGAATCCGGCCGGGCCCGGAGCCCAAGTGCGAACTGCTTCCACGCCTCCTCCCGGCGCCCGGTCGCGCTCAGCGCCTCGGCGAGGTTGACCCGGGCCTCGGGGAAATCCGGCTCCAGCCGCAGCGCGGCCTCCAGGGGCGCGATCGCCTCCTCCGCCCGTCCCAGTCTCGTCAACGCGTGACCCCGGATGTTCAAAGTCTGGGGATCGTCGGGCTGGGTGCGCAGCGAGCTCTCGGCCAGGGGGAGCGCCGCCTCATAGCGCCCCAAGACACAGAGGCCCCCGGCATAGTCTCGCTGATAGACCGCCCGGCCCGGGTCCAGGCTCAGCGCCTGGCGAAAATGGCTCTCCGCCTCGGCCGCGCGGTCGAGCCGCAGGAGCGCACAGGCGAGCGTGTTTTGCGCCCGGGCGTTGCCGGGCACGTGGGCCAGGGTCTGGTTCCAAATCGAAATTTCCGTCTGATAGTCGCGGTTCCGGCTCACCGTCAGACCGCCCAGCACGAGCACCACCCCCGCGCCCACGACCAGGCTGCGCCGTCCCATCGCCGCGTGGCAGACCAGCACCGCCACCGTCACCAGCATCGCCAGGGGCAGGTACAGCCGGTGTTCGGCCACCGGCTGCAACGCCACCGGGACCACACTGGACGTCGGCGCCAGGATCAGGAAGAACCAGGCTCCCGCAAACCCCGCGACCGGCCAGCGCCGGAGCGCCACCACCGTGCCGGCGACCAAACCCAGCACCACCGTCCCGCAGGCCAGCGCGACGGCCGGCGATCCGACGGTGGTCCATCCGTAGTCCACGACCAGCGGATGCGGCCAGACGCTCAGCCACAGATAACGCAGGACCGCCGGCCCCTCCATGAGCGCATAGTCGACGGCCGACAGACCCTTGCCAAACCCCACCCCGCGGTGCGGCAGATTCGAACTCACCATCAGGGAGCCGAGCACCAGCCAGGTCGCCGCCAGCGCCTGGTACAGCCGGCGGCGCTCCCGCCACGCCGCGGCAAAACTCCCGGCCAAAAACGTGCGGTCGTAGAGCAGCACCACCAGCGGCGCCGTCACCATGATCTCCTTGGTCGCCATCCCCAGCGCACACGCGCCCACCGTCAGTGCTGGCCAGCTCCAGCGTGCCGTCGGCGGCTCCGCACTGCGGATGAATCCATAGAGGGTCAGCAGATAGAACAGGCCCATGAGCGACTCGGCCCGCTGCGAAACATAGGTCACCGATTCCGTCTGCACCGGGTGCACGACCCACACCAGGGCGACCGCCGCCGCCAGCGGCAGCGCCGCCGCTCCAACCCGGGCGCTCAGCACCGGGCGCAGCAACGTCCGCCGGACAATGCCAAACAGCGTCAGTCCCGCGAGGACGTGGATGAGGAGGTTGACCGCATGATACCCGCCGACCGACAGCCCGCCCAGCGCATGGTTGACCGCATAGGTGAGATTGAGCACCAGCCGGCCGCCGACTCCGGCGTGAGTCGGCGGGTTCAGCACCAGACCGGGGGGCCACAGGCGGCGGATCGTGGCATTCTCCACGATGGAGGCGATGTCGTCGAAGAAGAACGGAACGGAAAACGAATTGGCGTACGCCACGAGCGCCGCCAGTCCAATCATGGCGCCGGCCAGCCAGATCCCCGGCCGGGAAGGCGTCCCGGTCGCAGGGTGCCGGGGAGACGGCGGGCTGGGTTTCGAAAACGACGTCACGCGGCGCGAAGATGCAGGTTCCGCCCGCTCTCCGTCCATCGCATAATCAGCCCGGCCCGGGCTCCCGCCGGCCCGGTCACCCCGTCACGGCCCCCGCTCGCCGATCTCGCTGCGCCAGCCGGCCAGCGCCGCCCGGAGGCGGTCCTGCGTGGCGCGGTGCGCGGGCTGGCCCGCGAGGTTGACCAGCTGGCCCGGGTCGCGGTCGAGGTCGTAGAGCTCCTCCGCCGGGGCCGTGGGGGCGGCGAACAGCGCCTGCGCGGGGTTCAGCTTCCCGGCCGCATAGAGCTCCTTGAAGAGGTTCCAGACCGGGTATTGCTTTTCCTTATACGCGCTCGGCGACATCAGGGACTTCTCCGGTGTGAGGTTCCGGATGTAGCGGTAGCGCGCGTCGCGCACGGTGCGGAGCGTGAGCTCCGTGGTGTCGCAGCGGTCGCGGCCGCCGAAGGCGTACTCGCGCGCGGGGGCCTTGGCGGCGCCGAGGAAAACCCGGCCCTGCATCTTCGCGGGCACCGGCGCGCCGGCGAGGGCGAGCATGGTGGGGGCGAGGTCGATGGCGACGAGCAGGCGGTCGTCCACCGTGCCGGCCTTGAACCCCGCGGGCGCGGGAAAATTCTTCGGCCACCGGATCATCAGGGGGACGTGCAGGCCCTCCTCGTAACAAAACTGTTTGTCGCGGATGTGGCACCGGCCGTTGTCGCCAAAGAAGACGACGATGGTGTTGTCGGCCATGCCCTCGGCTTCGAGCTGCTTCAGCACCACACCGACCTTGCGGTCGAGTTCCGCGACCGAGTCGAGGTAGGCCGCCCAGTCGGCGCGCACCACGGGCAGGTCGGGATAGAAGGGCGGCAGCGTGACCTTTGCGGGGTCGGTCTGCGGCGGCGCGTGAAAGTCGCGGTGCGGTTCCTGAAAATTGATCTGCGCGTAGTAGGGCTGCTTGCCCGCGAGGTCGGCCCAGCGGCGCGTGTCGAAGGCGGGCGCGGGGAAGAGGAAGTTCCAGTCGGTCTTGCCACCCGTCTTGAGCCCCATCGCCGCGGGAAACTCCGCGAGGTTGCCCGTCTGGTAGCCGGCGTCGCGGAACCAGTGCGTCAGCAGCTTCACGCCCTCGGGCAGCGGCTTCTTGTCGGGCTGCGCGGTGCGGTGCTGATGCGCGCTGATCGTCTGCGCGTACATGCCCGTCATGAAGGCCGAGCGCGCCGCCGAACAGACGGGCGCCGTGGTGTAGAAGCGCGAGAAGCGCACGCCGTCGGCCGCGAGGCGGTCGAGGTTCGGCGTGCGGGCGTCCGGGTTGCCGTAGCACCCGAGCTCCGTGCCGAGGTCGTCGCCGAGGATCCAGAGGATGTTGGGCCGCGCGGGGGCCTGGGCCGCGGAGGCCAGCGACGCCGTCATCAGGCCGGCGGCGAGCACGCACACGATCCGCAGACCGCGGAGAGACAGGATGGGGTGGTTCATAGGGGAATCCAGCAGCGTCACGAAATTTCGCCGCGATGCAAACTCGCTCGCCTTCGCCCCGCCCGCCGCGCAAAACATTTTCCCTTCCCCTGCTTCACCCCGCCCTGCTTCCCGATGAAATTACCCTCCCTCTTCGCCCTCCTCCTCGGCCT
>JAPLTR010000951.1 GCA_026398065.1 Verrucomicrobiota bacterium
AGCTCCGCGGGCGGAAGCGTGACGGCCTTCTTCAGCACCTCGTAGCCACCGTGCTTCAGGTAGCACGCGATGTCGTTCGAGTAACCGGGCTCGTCGATGTGCTGGAAAATGATACGGCGTTGTTCGGGCGCGGGCATGTCGGGAATTTCGATTTTGGATTTCCGCTTTTCGATTTCGCTCGGCGGTTTATTTCCGTGCTTTCGCCTCGGCCTTGATCTGATCGCTGATCTGTTTCGCCTTCGCGCAATCGACCTTCTCGTGGAGATCGTCGTTGATCAGGACGACGGGCGCGGTGCCGCAGCTCGCGAGGCACTCGACGAAGTCGACCGTGACCTCGCCGTCGGGCGAGACCTCGCCGCGGTGGGTGTTGAATTCCTTCTCAAACTGCTCGCAGGTCTTGTAGCCGCCGACGAGCGCGCAGGAGAGCGTGCGGCAGACCTTGATGTGGCGGCGGCCGATGGGCTTGCGCCGGAACATCGGGTAGAACGTCACCACCTCGTACACGTTGATCGGCTGCAGCTCGAGCTTCGTGGCGATCCACGTGATCGCCTCCTCGGGGATGTACCCGAGGTCCTCCTGGATGAGGTGCAGCAGCGGGAGCGTGGCGCTGCGCTTCACCGGGTAATGCGTGATTACCTCGTCGATGCTTTGGAGAGTGGCGGGCTTGAGATTCATCGAGCTGGATTCGCGGAAAAACTTAGCGGTCGCACTCGCCCATCACGAAGTCGAGCGAGCCGAGCAGCGTGACGACGTCGGACATCATCGTGCCGACGCAGATCTTGGGGAGGATGGACAGGTTGCAGAACGAGGGGGAGCGGATCTTCATGCGCCACGGCACGCCGCCGCCCTTGCTCACGATGTAGAAGCCCAGGATGCCCTTCGGGTTTTCCGCCTCGAAGTACACCTCGCCCGCCGGGATCTGCGGACCCTCGGTGACGATCATGAAGTTCTGGATCAGCTCCTCCATCGAGGTGAGGATCTTGTCCTTCGGCGGGGCAAAGATCTTCCGCGCATCCTTCGCGTACCAGTCGCCGCCGGGGAACTTCGCGACCACCTGGCGGATGATCTTCACCGACTGG
Organism: Verrucomicrobiota bacterium; assembly: GCA_026398065.1. GTDB lineage: Bacteria > Verrucomicrobiota > Verrucomicrobiia > Opitutales > Opitutaceae > GAS368. The sequence continues at coordinate 1,080 of JAPLTR010000951.1, forward strand.
CGCATCTCCTCGCCGCGGCAGAGATAACGGTCGTAACTGTCGCCCTTCGAGCCGATCGGCACGTCGAACTCGTACTGCTCGTAACCGGAATACGGCTTGTCCTTGCGGAGATCGAGCGAAACGCCGGAGCCGCGGAGGTTCGGGCCGGTGAGGCCGTAGGCCAGCGCGTCGGCCTTCGAGATCACGCCGACGCCGACCGTGCGGTCCTGGAAGATCTTGTTGCGCGTGAGGAGCGAGAGCGTCTCCTCCAGCGCCGGCTCGAACTGGTCGCAGAACCCGATCACGCGGCCCAGCCAGCCCTCGGGCACGTCGCGGGTGACGCCGCCGATGCGGGTGTAGCTCGTCGTGAACCGCGCGCCGGTCAGCTCCTCGAAGAGCTTGTAGAGATGTTCGCGCTGGTTGAGCGAGTGCACGAGCACGCTCCACGCGCCGACGTCGAGACCGAAGGCCCCGAGGCCCATCAGGTGCGCCGAGATGCGGGCCATCTCCGCCGTGAGGACGCGGATCGCCTGGCAACGCGCCGGCACCTCGAGCCCCGCCAGACGCTCCACCGCGATGGCGTAGGCCATGTTGTTGGCGAGCGGGGCGAGGTAGTCCAACCGGTCCGTGTACGGCACGAACTGGTTGTAGGTCATGTTCTCCGCGATCTTCTCGTCGCCGCGGTGCAGGTAGCCGACGATCGGGTCGCACTTCGTCAGGACCTCGCCATCGAGTTCCATCTGCAGGCGCAGCACGCCGTGCGTCGAGGGATGCGACGGGCCCATCGAGAGGGACATCTTCTCGGGAGAGAATTCCTGCTCGGCGCCGGCGGCTTTCGCCGCGCTGTCTGGAAAGGCAAAGTCAGTGGCCATGTCGTCGGTAAATCAGGCTCCCGGTTTCGGCGTGCGCTCGTTCCAGCTCTCGTCTTTGGCGCGAGGCTCGGCTTCGGTGAGGTTCATCTCGCCCGCGGACGCGACGAAAGGCCCGCCCGCCATCGGCGCGGCGATCACCTTGGCCTTGGTCTCCTCGGCGATCTCGGCATCCGGCAGCGCCGTCTCGATCCCCGCCAGCGGGAACTCCTTGCGCAACGGGTGATACGGATACCCGTCCCACATCAGGATGCGGCGCAGGTCCGGGTGCCCTTCGAACTTGATGCCAAACATGTCGTACGTCTCGCGCTCGTGCCAGTTGGCGCCCGGCCACAGCGACACCACGCTCGGGATCGTCGGCGTCGCCTCGTCGCCCGTGCAGGCCGCCGCCACGCGCACCGCCGCCCGCGTCGTCGTCGAAAACAGATGGTACACCGCCACGAACCGCGGCGACGCCCCCTCCGCCCAGTCGATCGCCGTCACGTCCGACAACAGGTCGAACGCGTGCTCGTCGCGCAGGGTCTGCAACACCGCGAGCAGTTCGCCCGCCGGCACGTCGACCGCCGGGCAGTCGCGGCTGGCGCGGTCGGTGACCTGCGGAAATTTGGCCTTGAGGGCGGTGACAGCGTCGGAAGCGGACATTATTAAAGAGTGGTCGGGTTCCGCGCTCAGGCCGTGAAGAGCTGGCCGGCCGAGTGCTCCGTCTTGATCTTGCTCTGGAGTTTGATCAACGCGTCGAGCAACGCCTCCGGACGAGGAGGGCACCCGCTCACGTACACGTCCACCGGGATGATCCGGTCCACGCCCTGCAAGGTCGCATAGCTCCGGTACATGCCGCCCGAACTCGCGCACGCGCCCATGGCGATCACCCACTTGGGCGAGGTCATCTGGTCGTAGATCCGGCGCACCACCGGGGCCATCTTGTAAGTCACCGTGCCGGCCACGATCATGCAGTCCGACTGCCGGGGGGAAAACCGCATCACCTCCGCGCCAAACCGCGCGATGTCGAACCGCCCGTTGCCCACCGCCATCAGCTCGATCGCGCAACACGCCAGGCCCATCGGCATCGGCCACACCGAGTTGGTGCGGATCCAGTTGATCACCGCATCGGCGCGCGAGACAATGACCTCCCCCTCGATTTTGCCGTTATAGCCCAGTTCGTTGTTGGATGTGACCATGTGGTGGAGGGAAGTCGCTGGAGAGAGAGTCCCCCGCAGAGTTGGACTCGCTCCCCCTCCGCGCAAGACGGTTTTCCAAAAAACTTCCCCGCGCCGCCCGGTTTAGCAGGTATCGTGCGCCGCACGAATGCTCCGGTCAGATTTTTCAAAGAACCCACTGCCAGTCACATAGCGCACCTCCCACCCGGTCGCCCGCCGCCCGCCGCCGTTGGCCCGGTGACACCTACCTAGGTAAACATCGGGCGTCCGGATCGGCTCCCCCGTCGGTCGGGCGGGCCGAAGCCGGGTCCGGCTACCCAGGCGTCTGCAAGCCAGACGCCCGGATCGGCACCCTTGTAGGTCGGGCTTTACGCCCGACACTCCGGAGACCCTCGAAAACCTGTCGGGGATAAACCCCGACCTACAGCTTCCTCGACCCGCCGCGTTTCGGTCATGTTACACCTAGGTATGCGCATGGTTATTTCGCTCGATTTCGCCCGCCCGCCCCACCCTCGTTCTCGTTCCTCGTAATCGTTCCTCGTTCTCTCGGCCGCCTTCCCCCCTCCCCTCCCCGCACTCCCTCCACCCCACCACCTTCCCACCTCCCTTCCTCCCCTTCCCATGCTCCGCCACCTCCCCGCCCAC
>JAPLTR010000610.1 GCA_026398065.1 Verrucomicrobiota bacterium
TGGATGCCGGAAAAATCGACGCCGTCAATTTCCCCACCTGGGCCCAGCTCCCCGTCATCAACGGCGACCGCAACACCCAGCTCATGACCGACGAGCCCAAGCCCGTCCCCGCCAATGGCGGCATCGGCTCCGCGCCCGCCGCCGTCACCGGCCTCGGCGCCAGCCTCACCTTCGTCGGCAGCACGCTGCAGTGGCCCGCCCTCTCCGTGCCCAACGGCTATGTCGGCGAGGGGCTGCCGGTCGGCCTGCAGATCCTCGGCCGCGCGTGGGACGAGTCCAAGATCATTGGATACGCCTACGCCTATGAGCAGACCACCCACTACCGCCACCCACCCGCCTCCACTCCGCCGCTCAAGCCCTGATCGCCGATCACCTCATTCATGATCTCTCATCTCGCCCGCTCCTTCGCCGCCGCTGCCACACTCTCGTTCGCCTCGCTCGCCTTCGCCGCAACGCTCACCCTGGAGACCGCCACCATCCCCGAACTTCAGACGGCGATGGCCAAGGGCGCGCTCACCTCGGAAAAGCTCGTCTCGCTCTCCCTCGCCCGCGCCGCCGCCTACGACGACGTCGGCCCGAAGCTCAACGCCTTCATCCTCATCAACCCGAAGGCGCTCGCCGAGGCGAAGGCCCTCGATGCCGAGCGCAAGGCGGGAAAGCTCCGCGGCCCCCTCCACGGCATCCCCGTCATCCTGAAGGACAATCACAACACGTCGGACATGCCCACCACCGGCGGCTCCGTGTTTCTCGAAGGCTCCATCCCGCCGGCCGACGCCTTCATCGTGAAAAAACTCCGCGAGGCCGGCGCCGTCATTCTCGCCAAGTCCAATCTCAGCGAGTTCGCCTCGAGCGCCAAGACCAACGGCTTCAGCTCCCTCGGCGGCCAGACGCTCAATCCCCACGATCTCACCCGCGGTCCCGCGGGCTCCAGCGGCGGCTCCGGCTCCTCCATCGCCGCCTGGTACGCCCCGCTCGCCCTCGGCACCGACACCGGCGGTTCCATCCGCAATCCCTGCGCGGCCAATGGCATCGCCGGGCTCAAGCCCACCCGCGGCCTCCTCTCCCGCGCCGGCGTGATCCCGCTCGGCCTCTCCTTCGACACCAGCGGCCCCATGGCTCGCTCCATCACCGACGTCGCCGTCGCGCTCGGCGTGATGACCGGCCTCGATCCCGCCGATCCCGCCACCGCCACCTCGGCCGGCAAGTCCCACCGCGACTACACCCGCTTCCTCGACGCCGGCGCCCTCAAGGGCGCGCGCCTCGGCGTCCTGGTCGACTACGCCGGCACCGACGAGGGCGTAAAAAAAGCCTTCGCCGCCACGCGCGAGCGCCTCACCGCCCTCGGCGCCTCGCTCGTCGAGATCAAGCTCCCCGCGTTCATCCTCGAGCGCCAGTCGATCATGGAGACGATGCGCCCCGGTGAGTTCAAGGCCCAGGTCGCCGACTATCTCTCAACCCTCAAGCCCGGCTATCCGCGCACGCTGGCCGAGATGATCTCGCTGTCCGAGAAATTCACGCCCAAGGCCGGCCAGGTCGCCAATCCCAGCCGCTGGGCCGCGTTCAAGGTCGAGCAGGCCGGCTACGATCTCACCGATCCCGTCTACCTCTCCGCCGCCGCGCACGGCCCCGCGCTCATCGCCGGCCACCTTGAGGCGCTCCTCTACAAGCACCAGCTCGACGCCTTCATCTATCCGACGAATCCCACCCCCGCGCAGCGCCTCGACCTCGACTACTCGCTGCCCCGTCCCCCGAGCGCGACCAGCATCGCCAACATCACCGGCTTCCCCGATGTGATCGTCCCCGCCGGTGCCACCGCGGAAAAACTGCCCGTCACGCTTTCCTTCATGGGATCGGCCTACAGCGAGCCGCGCCTCCTCGCCCTCGCCTACGCCTTCGAGCAGGCGACGCACGCCCGTATCACACCCTCCACGACGCCCGCCCTCGCCGGCGAGTCGCTCACCTACTGATCGCATTTCCCGATGCTCCGTCTCCGCCCGAGTCTTCTCCTGCTCTCCCTCGCCCTCTTGCCGGTGGCCCGCGCCGCGTTTCCCGTCGAGGAGACTTCCATCGCCCAGCTCTCCGCCGCCTACGCTTCCGGTCGCACCAGCGTCCGCGAGGTGGTGCAGGCCCATCTCGACCGCATCGCCGCCTACGATCCGCTGCTCGGCGCCGTCGTCGTCCTCAACCCGCAAGCGCTCGCCGAGGCCGACCGCCTCGACGCCGCGTTCAAGTCCACCGGCAAACCCGTCGGCCCCCTCCACGGCATTCCCGTCCTCGTGAAGGACAATTATGATGTCGCCGGCCTCCAGACCACCGGCGGCTCCGCCGCGCTCATCGGTTGGATCCCCCAGAAGGACTCCACCGCCGTCGCCCGCCTTCGCGCCGCCGGCGCCATCGTGATCGCCAAGACCACCATGTCCGAGTGGGCCCGCGGCGGCCTCGACAACATCAACTCCGTCCTCCCCGGCTTCGCGCGCAATCCCTACAATCTCCCCTACGCCACCGGCGGCTCCTCCGGCGGCACCGGCTCCGGCGTGGCGGCGAGCTTCGGCGTCGCGGGCCTCGGCTCCGACACCTTCGGCTCCATCCGCAATCCCTCGTCCAACAACGCCCTCGTCGGCCTCCGCCCGAGCTGGGCCCTCGTCCCCCGCACCGGCATGGTCGGCCTCTACGACGCCCGCGACACCGCCGGCCCGATGGCGCGCAGCGTCACCGATCTCGTCCGCCTCCTCGACGTGATCGCCGGCCCCGATGCCGCGGATCCCGCCACTGCCGGAGCCGCCGGCAAGATCCCCGCCACCTACGCCGCCGCGCTCAAGCCCGACGGCCTGCGCGGCAAGCGCCTCGGCGTCCTCCGCCAGGCCTTCCCCGCCGGCAAATCCGACCCGCAGGTCGTCGCCCTCGTCGACCGCGCCATCGCCGCGCTCAAGGCCGCCGGCGCCGAGGTCATCGATCCCTTCACCATTCCCGAGTTCGACCAGTTTCCCTCGCAGTCGCATCCGCAGAGCGAGGTCCGCGCCGCCCTTGAGGCCTATCTCGCGAAGACCGGCCCCGAATTCCCCAAGACCGTCGCGGACGTCGTCGCCTCGAAAAAATTCCACGCCCTCCATGAGACCGGCCTGATCGCCGCGTCCAAAGCACCCGCACCCTCCGCTGACCCCATCGTCGCCGCGCTCGCCGTCTCCGAAACGGCCATGCGAGCCGCTTACCTCAAGGCCATGGACGCCGCCCGCCTCGACGCGCTGATCCTGCCCGTCGCCGGCTATCCGCCCAAGCTCAACGGCGACCGCAACACCACGCCCACCGGCGTCACCACCTGGATCGCCTCC
>JAPLTR010000937.1 GCA_026398065.1 Verrucomicrobiota bacterium
TGACACGGTCCCGCCGCCGCCAAACCCGGCTGTCGCCGGTCCTCAGCGGCTCACCGCGTGCGCGTCGACGAAGTCCCGGATCGCCGCGGGGGTGGCCGGGAGTTTGTGCTTCACGATCGGGCGCGACTTGAGCGCCTCGAGGCTCGGGTGCGTCGGCTCGACGCCGATGGCGGCGCGGATCGTGTCGGGAAACTTCGCCGGACTCGCGGTCGAGAGCACGATGCTCACGCGGTCGGAATTCAGATCCTTGAAGCCGCAGGCGGTGTGCGGGTCGGCGATGTAGTTGAAATCGCGGTACACCCGCGAGATGATGCCGGGGATCTCCGCATCGGTGCAGCGCGACGCGCTGAAGGTCTCGCGGTTGAAATTGGCGAAGGTGTAGGCGCCCGTCGTCTTGAAGGTCTGCATGACCTCGCGCACGCGCGCCGGATCGCGGCCGACGGAAAAGTAGATAAAGCGCTCGAAGTTCGACGCCACCTGGATGTCCATCGAGGGCGCGAGGCTCGGAAGCACGTCGCCCACGCGGTACTCGCCGGTCGTGAACAGGCGGTAGAGGATGTCGTTCTGGTTGGTCGCGACCTTGAAACCGCGGATCGGCACGCCCATCTGCTGGAGCAGCCAGCCCGCGAGCACGTTGCCGAAATTGCCCGTCGGCACCACGAACTCGACATTGCCGCGCTCGCTCGCCGGCAGGCGCAGCCATGCGTAGAGATAGTAGACGCATTGCGCGAGGACGCGCGCGAGATTGATCGAGTTGACCGCGGAAAGGCGGTGGCGCGTGCGGAAATCCTGGTCGCCGAAGATTTCCTTCAACGAGGCCTGCGCGTCGTCGAACGAACCATCGACCGCGAGGGCGAAGACGTTTTCCGCGCCGGTGCACGCCATCTGGCGCTCCTGCAGCGGCGAGACCCGACCGTCGGGATAGAGGATGAAGATTGCAGTGCCGGGTTTGCCCAGCAGGCCGTGGATCGCCGCCGCGCCGGTGTCGCCGGAGGTGGCACCGAGGACGTTGATGGTCTGTTTCCGCGTCGCACACTGGTGCGCGTAGAGATTGCCGAGGAGCTGCAGCGCGAAATCCTTGAACGCAAGCGTCGGGCCATGGAACAGCTCGAGGACGTAGAGGTTTTTTCCGAGCGGCTTCAGCGGCGCGATGGCCGGATCGGCAAACTTCGTGTAGCTCGCCGCGACCAGCGAACGCAGCGTCTCCGCCGGAATATCCGTCGCAAACACCCGCATGAACTCGAAGCAGAGTTCGGCGTAGGTGAGCTTCTCCCACGCCGCGAGCTGGCCGGAGAAATCCGGCAGTGTCTCGGGCAGAAACAGCCCGCCATCGGGCGCGAGGCCGGTGGCGACGGCATCGGAGAAGCCGAGCGAAGGGGTCTGACCGCGGGTGGAGATAAACTTCATCGGGAAACGGAAGGTATCACAGAGGGCACAGAGCAGGCACAGAGGTCACAGAGAAATCCCAAGTGAGGGCGGTCGTCTCCGTGATCTCTGTGTCTCCTCCGTGACCTCTGTGACCAAAAAAATCAGTCGCTCAGAGATTCTCCAAACCGAACGCCTTGTGGACGACGCGGGCGGCCTCGTCGGCCTTGTCCTTGGCGATCACGACCGAGATCTTGATCTCCGAAGTGCTGATGAGCTCGAGGTTGATGCTGGCGCCGGCGAGGGCGCTGAAGAGCGTCGAGGCCACGCCGCTGTGCGTGCGCATGCCGACGCCGACCACGGAGAGCTTCGCGATCTTGTCGTCGAGCGTCACGCTGCCGCCGATCTCCGTCAGCACGGGCCCGAGCGCCTTCTCGGCCTTGGTCATCTCGGTCTGCGGGACGGTGAACGTGAGCGTGGCAACGCCGTCGCGGCCGACGTTCTGCACGATCATGTCGACGTTGATGTTGGCGTCGGCGAGCGCGCGGAACACCTTGGCGGCGGTGCCGGGCTTGTCGACGATGTTGCTGACCACGACCTTGGCCTGGTCCTTGTCGACGGCGACGCCGCGGACGACGACCTTTTCCATGTAGGCGACTTCTTGTTTCACGATGGTTCCTGGGTTGTTGTTGAAAGAGGACCGGACTTCGAAAACGACATCATACTTGGCGGCAAACTCGACGGAGCGGGTCTGCATGACCTTGGAGCCGAGGGAGGCGAGCTCGAGCATCTCGTCGTAGCTGATCTCCTGGAGCTTTTTCGCATCCTTCACGACGCGCGGGTCGGCGGTGTACACGCCGTCGACGTCGGTGTAGATCTCGCACTTGTCGGCCTTGACGGCGGCGGCGAGCGCGATGGCGGTGAGGTCGGAGCCGCCGCGGCCGAGGGTGGTGATATGCCCCTCGTCGTTGATGCCCTGGAAGCCGGCGACGATGATGACCTTGCCGGCGCGGAGGTCGGCCTCGAGCGGCTTGGCGTTGATCGTCTTGATCTTCGCCTTGGTGTGGACCTTGTCGGTGAAGATGCCGGCCTGCGCGCCCGTGTAGCTCACGGCCTCGACGCCGATCGCCTGGAGGGCCATGGCGGTGAGCGCGATGGTCTCCTGCTCGCCGATGGCCAGGAGTTGATCCATCTCGCGCTCGCTCGGCATGGCGCACACGGCTTTGGCGCGCGCGATGAGCTCGTTGGTGACCCCCGCGCGCGCGGAGACCACGACGACGAGCTCGTTGCCGGCGTCGCGCATGGCCTTGATGCGATTTGCGACGTTCTTGATGCGATCGACGTCACCGACGGAGGT
>JAPLTR010000197.1 GCA_026398065.1 Verrucomicrobiota bacterium
GCTGCCCAGCGCCATGGTCATCGCCGTGTCCGCCTCCGCATAACGGCCGGTCGCCAGCAGCACCTCGATGCGCAGCATCTGCCAGTCGGAATTACCCGGCGCATTGCGGAAACCCGCCTCCGACTCCGCGAGTGCGAAGGGGTAGTTGCCCGCCAAAAACTCCCGCCGCACCTCGGCCGGCTCGGCGCCCAGGACCGTCCCGGCCCAGCCGAGGAATCCGACGGCGACAAAGGTCCACCATCGGGGCATGGTGGAGACGGCGCGCGGGGACCGGCAATCGCTCATACGCGCAGCTTGAGGGGTAAGGTGGTCATGGCAAGGCACTGACACGTTTCTTTCAAGACGCACCAAATCGCAAATAGTGTTGGCCGTCCCGTACATTTTCCACGCTCCGGCCGAAGCCGCTCGCGTGCCACGTCCCGCCCCCGCTCAGCGCTTCGCCGTCCACCCGCGCAACGCCCGGTAGCGTTCGCGCGGCTCCGCCGTCCAGCCGTTCACCCCCTGCCGGGGCAACCACCAGCCGTGGATGACGGCGAAGACCACAAAAAACACCCCCACCAGTACGAAAAACCACTCCCGACCGGCCGTGGCCGAGACCACGAGGGCCAGCGCCGCGCCGATCAGGGCTTTCCCAATCCGCCGCGTCCGGGTCTCCTGCTCCGCAAACGCCGAGAGCAGGATACTGCCGAGCCAGCTCAGACCAAACACCACCGCCAGTTCGAACCAGTAGGGCGAGTTCAGGTTCATGGCGTGGGAAACGGCGCCCGGGTGACGCTCCCGGCCCGGACCACGAGAATGGGGACCGAGGTGTTGTGGCGCACCTTGTCGATCGTGCTGCCGAGGAAGAAGTCCCCCACCAGCTTGTGTCCGTGCGACGTCATCGCGATCAGGTCGCAGCTCCGTGCAACCGCGGTCTTCAGGATTTCCGTGGGCGGATTGCCGAGCGCGAGTTCGGTGTCCACGGGCAGGCCCGTGGCGCGCAACCGCCCCGCCACCTCGTCGAGATAGGCCCGGTCGGCCTTCATCTCATCCGACTCCGCCAGCTTCAGTTGGTCGAAATTTCGCGCGGCCCAGCCGTCCGCGACGTGGACGAGGAGCAGGCGGGAGCCGAGCCGGCGCGCCAGCTCCGCCACATGGGGAACCAAGGCGTCGTCAGCGCTGCCGTTCTCGAGGGCGACCAGGATTTTTTGGTACATGGCGTGGGGTGGGACGGACGGGGGCCTAGGCGGGAGCGAGACCGATCAGACTGTACAAACCCTGCGTCCACGCTTCTGGGAGCAGGGTGTCGACGAGGAGCTTCACGTTGAGCGTGATGATGACGAGCGTGATGGTCCAGCCGAGGAGCTTGATCCACCACGGGTTCACAAACTCGCCCATCTTGGCGCGGTCGCCCGTGAACCGCATCAGCGGCCAGCAGGCGAAGCCCAGTTGCATGGACAGACACACCTGGCTGGCGACGAGCAGCTCCGTGCTCTTGTCCTCGCCGAACAGCCCGATCACGACCACCGCGGGCACGATGGCGATCGCGCGGGTGATGAGCCGGCGCAGCCAGGGACGCAGGCGGATGTTGAGAAAACCCTCCATC
>JAPLTR010000719.1 GCA_026398065.1 Verrucomicrobiota bacterium
CGGTGAAGGAGTACGTGCCGGCCGCCGTCGCCGTGCCGCTCAGCGTGCCCTCCGCGGAGAGCGTGAGGCCGGGCGGGACCGCGCCGGAGACCACGGTGAACACGACGGGGTTCGCGCCGCCCGTGACGGCGATCGCCTGCCTGTAGCCCGCGACGCCCGTTTGCGCCCCGGGCAAGGTCGTGGTCGTGATGGCAAGGGTCGATGTCCCGGGGACGAAGAGGGTGAAACCGCGGAGGACCGAGGTTCCCGCCGAGTCGACGGCGGACACCGTGATGCCGTAGAGGCCCGGGGTGGTCGGCGTGCCGGTGATCATGCCGCCGGGGGTGAGGGTCAGTCCGGGCGGCAGCGTGCCGAAGGTGACGCGAATGGTCGTGCCACCCGCGCCGCCCGTGACGGTGATCGCCTGGCTGTAGGCCGTGTTGAGCGGGGCGTTGGGCAGCGACTGGGTCGTCATGATGAGCGCCAGCGGGGCGCCCACCGACAGAGCGTAGGCCTGCGTCGCGGTCGCCCCCACGGTGTCGGTTGCAGTGAGAGTGAAATCGAAGGTGCCGGTCGCTGCCGGGACGCCGCTGAGCACACCGGCCGCGCTCAGCGTGAGGCCGCCCGGGAGGGCCCCGGCGGTGACGGCAAAGGTGCCCGCCCCCGTGCCACCCGTGGTGGTGAGCGTCTGGGTGTACGCGACGTTCTGCGTCGCGGGGGGCAGCGTGGCCGGGCTGATCCCGAGGCCCAGCGGGGGCGCAGTGGTGAAGGTTCCGACCGCCGAGTAGCTGGTGCCATTGGGGGTGTCGGCGGTGGTGCCATAGGCCCGGTAGGAATAAGCGGTGTTGGGCGTGAGCCCGGCGACATCCACCGCGAACATCCCGCTGCCGAAGGACGTGCTCGTCACCTTCGACACCCCGGTGCCGCCGAGCTGGGGATTGGGGTTGATCGCGGTCCGCGCGTAGACGATGCCGAAATCGGGCTGATCGCCGTTGTACTGGATCTTCGCCCCCAGCCGGGCGGTCGTCGGGGCGATGGCGGCGGCGGTGGGGAGCGTGAAGGTCGGAGGCCCGTAAACGAACAGCGTGAAGTTCCCGATCTGGAGGGCGCCCGACTGGTCGGTCGCCGCGACGACGAACTCGAACCGCCCCGCCGTCGTGGGCGTGCCGGACAGCGGGCCGGCCGGCGACAAGGTGATTCCAGGAGGCAGCGCGCCGCCCACGAGGGAAAAGGACTTCGTGCCATCGCCGCCCGTGGCGGTGATCAATTCACGGTACGATTGGTCGACCGTGCCGCCAGCCAGCGCGTGGAAGTTGAAGCTGATCCGGATCCCCGGGGCCTGCCGGACATTGAAGCCGACGTGGGCGATCCCCGAGGTGAAGCCGGTCCACCGCATGGTCGCAAACGAGGCGCCGCCCGTGAGGCTCATGCCGGAGTCGGGATCGGCGCCGCCGACGAGGTTGCTGGTCGTGCCGACCAGCCGCTGGCCGACCGGAACGGCGACCGCCGCCCCCGCGCCGACGATGGCATCGAACGCCAGGTCCCCGACCGCCGAAATGATGTCCAGCGTCGCGCTCGTGCCGGTCGTCGGGTTGCTCACCGGCCTCGTCGCGTCGACATCCTGCACCGTGATGGCCGTCACATCGAAGGAAAAATTTCCGCTGTACGTCACGACGATATCGCCCGTCGTCGCCGTCACACTGCTGCCCAGCCAGAGATACCACAGACCGGTCCGGGAAGTGCCGGCGGCGGCAGCCACCCCCTGGGTCAGGGCCGCGCCGTTGAACGTCACCGTGGGGGCGTTGACGGTGTTGCCCCCGCCGCTGCTCGACACGACGAGGAGGCGGTTGCTGCCGGCGGGCGCGGTGAACGACATCGTCTTGCTGGGCCGGCTGCCCGACGTCTCGGTGGCGGTCGCCGCGTCACCCAAGGGATACGTGCCCTGCGCCCACGCGCCCCCCGGCAGGAGCGCGAACAGCGCGAGCGCCCCGGCCGCCCGCCCAAGCCACGGGAGCAGCGGGGATGTCGCCGCACGGCGACCTCCCCGGACACGGGACAACCACCGCCAAAAAAACACGTAGGACATGAGCGAAAAAGACACCATCGACCGAGGAGAATGGACGCACAAGACGCAAAGGAGCCTTGGGCCGGGCGCGGACCGGTCGACCGGCGATTGAGTCATAATGCGACTTCGTCACCGGATTCTCCCGGCACCACCGGGATTCGCGCGAAACGTTTTCATTCGCCGCCCACGCCGCCGGGCGCCCTTCCCCCGCTACGGCCGCGCCGCGACCGTCACCACCGCGACGCCCGGCCGTGACCACGCGCGCGGCCCGTCGGTCCCCACCCCGTCCGTCCCGGCCACGATGATGGCACGCGGCCCGCCGGGTGCGACCGCACCGCCGCCTGCAGGTAGCCGCCCGCCTGCGGGTCGCCCTCGGGGAAATAAACGCGGCTGTCCGTGAGGAAATACGTCGCCCACATCGTGTAGAAAAACGGCTGCTGCCGCGGCCCCGCCTCGACCAGCACGGGGGCGTTGCGCAGCGTCCGGCGCGTGTAGTCGCGCGCCTCGAACCAGTCGCGCGTGAGGTATTTCCGCTCCGACCACCGGTGCGCCTCCCGGCAGCTCCGCACCGTCGCCGCGCCAAACACCCCCACAATCCCCGCCGCCATCGCGCCCGCCAGCCAGCGCCCGCGCCCGCGCACCTCGAGAAGCCGCGCCACCGCCCCGACCGGCAGCAGCGTGGCCAGCACCACCGCGGAGAACTGCGCGGTCTTCTGCCAGCCGTAGCCAAAATTCGTCTTCAACGTATACGCCACCATCGCCCCCACCCCGGTCAGCAATGCCAGCACGCCGGCGCGGTCGCGCGCCCGCCACACCGCATACCCGATCGCGACGGCGAACAGCACCGCACAGAGCAGGCCGCCGGCCGCGCCGATCTGCCGCGCGAAGCTGACCGACAGCGTCGCCATCGCCGGCAGCCATGAACCCGGGGCGAGCGGGCGAAAGATGTTCGGCCACAGCTCCGGGTGGGTCGTCGCCCCGAAGGAGGAGAAGAATCCGTGCCACGCGCGCACCGCTGTCACGGGGTTGAGTGCGAGCCCCGCCAGCGCCGCCGCCGGCAGTTGCGGGCTCCGCCAGACCCAGCCCGGCTCCCCGCGGGCGACGAAGCGCGCGCGCAGCCACAGCAGGCCGCAGGGCAGCCCCGCCACCGGCACCATTTCCGGATAGGAACAGAGCAGCGCGTGGACGCCCAGTGCCCCCAGCAGCAGCCACACCCGTCGCGACGCACCCGCCCCCAGGGCCCGCACCGTCGCGATCAGGAGCAGCGCGCCCGCGAGCACGCCGAGGAGGTTGGGGAGATTGGCGTTGGCGTGGAAAAACACGAACATCGGCTGGAGCGCGACGATCGTCACCGCCGCCACCAGCGTCACCCGCCGCGTCACAAAGGTCCGCACCGTCAGGAAGACCGCCGCCGCCCACGGCAGCAGCAGCGCCGCCGTCGCCACCACGTAGATCTTCAGGGGCGACGCGCCCGCGAGATTCGAGACGAGCGCGAGCAGGCCCTCCGCCCCCATCCGCCCAAACCCCGGGCGCCAGCCCGTGATCGCCGCCGCCCCGTGGTAGAGCGGCGAAACCGCGTCGGCCAGCGGAGCCTGGAGATAACCCTGCCGCTTGAGCAGTTCCGCGCCCACGATCCAGAAAAACGCGTCGTGGTTGCCCGAGCCGTCGTAGTACACGAGATCCGGCCGGCTCAGCATCGGCCACAGCAGGAGTGCGAGCAGGCCCACCGCCGCCAGCCCGACCACCGCGCCGCGCCGGGTGAACACCACCTCCGCCAGATCGGCCCACAGCCGCCGGCGCACCGTCCCGCGCGCCAACGTCAGCGCGGCCGGCAGCAGGCAGACCGCCCCCCACACCCCCGCGAGCGGCAGCACGAGATTTACGACGCTCACGGTCCAGAGCGCCACCCCCAGGCCAGCCAGCATCGCCACGGCCAGCCGCTCGGTCGGCGAGAGTTTCACGAGCTGCACCGCCAGCCAGTAGCCGAGTGCGACCAGCCCCGCAGGGATGGCGACGAGCAGGAGGCAGGATTCGAACGCGTTCACAGGCCGAGGCCGCCACGCTGCCCCGGGCGCGCAGCCCCGGCAAGCGCCCGCCCTGTCATTAGGCTTGAGCGCCGCCGGGACGCGTGCCGCACTCTGGCCACCCCATGACTCCGACGCCGCCCGCCGCTCCTCGCGAAGCGACCCGCCTCAGCGAACTCTCCCCCCAGCAGTGGAAATCCGGCGTCGCCGCGTGGCTCGGCTGGCTCTTCGACGGCCTCGAGCTCCACCTCTACACCCTCGTCGCCGGACCGCTCGTGTTTCACCTGCTCGACCGCACGACCGACGGCGCGCTGCTCAACGAAAAGAAGGCCTACATCCAGGCCGCGTTTCTCCTCGGCTGGGCGCTCGGCGGCGCGTTTTTCGGCCGGCTCGGCGACCGTCTCGGCCGCAGCCGCACGCTCGCCCTCACTGTGCTCACCTACGCACTCTGCACGGGCCTGTGCGCCTTTGCGCAGACGTGGTGGCAGCTCATGATCTTCCGCTTCGTGGCCGCGCTCGGCATCGGCGGCGAGTGGGCCGTGGGTGCCTCCCTCCTGTCGGAGACCTGGCCCAAGGCCTGGCGCCCGTGGCTCGCCGCAGTCCTCCAGACGGGCGTCAACCTCGGCATCCTCATCGCCGCCGCCGTGGTCGGCCTCGTGATGCCGCAGCTCCAGCAGTTCTTCGTCGACGGCGCCTCGCCGGGCTGGCTGCACGGCCTCATCGTCTCGGCCAAGGGCGTGCTGCCCCGCCTCTCGCCGGAGCACCTTATCTTCCTGATCGGCGTGGTCCCGGCGATCTTCGTTTTCTGGATCCGCAAGAAGGTGCCCGAGACCGAAGCCTGGCACGACGCCAAAGCCTCGACCGCGGCCAGGCCCGGCGTGGCCGCACTCTTTCAAGGCGACGTCGCCCGCACCTCATGGGTCACGATGGCGGTCTGCGCCCTCAGCCTTTCGGCGTGGTGGCTGTTCACCTTCTGGCACCCGCAGCACCTGCGCCGGATACTGGAGAACGCGCAGACGCCCGCCGCAGAAATCACCCCGCTGATCACGAAGGCCTTCTTCACCGTGATCGCCGTGTCCATCGCGGGCAACTTCTTCGCCGGCTGGCTGGCCCGCCGCCTCGGCAACCCCCGCGCGATCCTGCTCTGTTTCCTCGGCCTCGGCGGCGGCATGGTGGGCGCGTTCATCGTGCCGCGCGGCTTCGGCGAACTCGCGTGGTTCTGGTGCCCGCTCGTCGGTTTTTTCTCCGGGGTGTTCGGCCTCTTCACGATGTACCTGCCGCCCCTCTTCCCGGTCCTGCTGCGCACGACCGGCGCGGGCTTTTGTTACAACATCGGGCGCACCGCCGCCGCCGCGGCCACGATCGTCTTCGGTCTGCTGGCTCCGGTGCAGGACCTGCGCACCGCGCTCCTCTGGTCGAGCGGCATCGCCTTCGCCGGCGCCGTCGCCGCCCTCTGGCTCCCGGTGCGCACGCACGAGAACGAGGCGACGTGACCGAGACGCTGGCCGGTCTCCTCGGCCTCAGAACTTCGCCCGCTTGAGCAGAAACTCCACGATCGGCGCGGGGTCCTTGAGGCTGTGGGGGTGGTGCTCGCCGCCCGGCTTGACGATCACCTCGATGGTGCCGCCGAGCTCTTTGTAACGCTTTTCGAGCACGCTCGTGTTCTGCGCCATCGGCACGAGCGAATCCGCGCCGCCGCACACCGATAGAATCGGCACGCCCGCTTTCGCCACCACGGCCACATTGTCCAGCGGCCCGCCGTTGAACGTCCCCACCGTCTGCTCCGTAAGGCCATACACCGCCAGGCACTCCTTCCACTCCTTCGAGGCCGGCTTGCTCCCCGGCCAGCTCCGGATGTCGAGCACCGGCGCATCGAGGTAGAGCGCGGCGACCTGCGTCGGATGCGCCACCGCATAGTTGAACGCATACAGCCCGCCGCGGCTGAACCCCTCCAGCACGACGCGGTCCGCCAGTTTGTATTCTTTTTTCAGATACGCATGAAACGCCTCCATCAGCGCGATCGCCTTGGGCGCGCCATACATGTTCGACGCATTCAGGTAGGCCACGTGCCAGCCCTTCGCCAGCAGTGCGAGGTCGCCCTGCGGCTCGTGCCCGAAAAACTCCGTGCGCCAGATCCACGGCCGCCCCGGTGCCGCTTCCTTCGGACTCACCAGCAGGCCCGCCCGCCCCGCCACCTCGAAATCGACCCGGGCGTAGCCGTTCCACTCGGAAGTTTTCACCGCACCCGCCGCGGCCTTGGTCGGTGCCTTCGTCTCCGCGCCCGCCTTTGCCTCCGCCCCGGTCGCTCCATTCGCGGCGAACAGCGCCAGCGCCGCCCCGATCGCCGCCGCCACACCGCTGCCGTTCCGCCAGCCCGGGGTCGTTCGTTTCATCATCCCCCACCCTCCCCGACCCGCGCCGCCCGGCGCAAGCGCGAAGCCCGCGCTGGATTTTTCCGCGCGGTTTCCCATCGTCGCCGTCGCGCGCTTGTCGCGCACCTTTCCCGCTCCCCTTCCGCCCCCGCCGCATGGCCAAACTCTACTTCTACTACTCGGCGATGAACGCCGGCAAAAGCACGGTGCTCCTCCAGTCGAGCTACAACTACCGGGAGCGCGGCATGCGCACCCTCCTTTTCGCCCCGTCCATCGACGACCGCGCCGGCCTCGGCCGCATCGAGTCGCGCATCGGCCTCCATGCCGACGCCATCGCGCTCAATCCCGCCGACGACCTCCTCGCCCGCGTCCGCACCGACCACGCCGCCGCCCCCGTCGCCTGCGTGCTCATCGACGAGGCCCAGTTTCTCACGCCCGCCCAGGTCGCCCAGGCCACGGACGTCACCGACACCCTGGACATCCCCGTCCTCTGCTACGGCCTGCGCACGGATTTTCAGGGCAACCTCTTTCCCGGCAGCGCCCGCCTCCTCGCCCTCGCCGACAGCCTCGTCGAGCTCAAGACCATCTGCCACTGCGGCCGCAAGGCCACGATGAACCTCCGCGTCGATGCCACCGGCCACGCCGTGCGCGACGGCGCCCAGGTCGAGATCGGCGGCAACGACCGCTACGTCGCCATGTGCCGCCGGCACTTCAAGGCCGCCCTCGGCGGCGCCGCCTGACATCCGGTCCGCGGCCTGAGTACCCGTCGGCGGCTTTTACGAAAAATTACCCCACGAGCGGTTAAGTAGTTCCCCTGGGTACCGATATAGGATGGCCATATGCCCTCGATGCGCCCTCGCCGGCGCACCGCGGCGCTGGTTCATCCCATGAAGAATCTTACCATCGCGCAACGCATCACCGGGGGCTTCGTCGCCCTCCTGCTCCTCACCGTCGCCCTCGGCGGTTTTGCCTGGCTCCGCCTCAGCCGCCTGCAGGAATCCACCACGTTGGTGACCCAAAATGCCCTGCCCGCCATCGTCTTGCTGGGCGACATCCGCTCGCTGGTGAAGGAAAACACCGTCAACACCTACCGGCACGCGATGACCGAGACCGACGACGCCAAGCGTTTCACCGAGATCGAGGAAAGCCTGAAAAAGACCGACGCCGAAATCGCCAAGAAACTCAAGGCCCTCGACGGCTACGCCGCCGACGATATGGAGCGCAAACAGCTCGCCGACCTCGTGGCGGCACAGGCGCCGTACGCCAGCACGCGCACGGAGCTGCTCGTCCTGAGCCGGACCAAGACCGCCACCGAAATGGCCGTGCTCATCGACACCCGCCTCGGCCCCCTCTATGAAAAATATATCGCCGCCCTCGACGATTTCTCCTCCTACGAGAGCAACTACGGCGAGACCGAGGCTCAGGATGTCGACCAGTCCGTCGCCCGTGCCAAGGGTCTGATCGCCACCGGCCTCGCAATCGCGCTGCTGGCCGGGCTCGGCCTCGGCTACTTCCTCATCCGCAGCACCAACCGCCTGCTCGCCCGCGTCTCCGGGCAGCTCGCCGAGGGCTCCGTGCACGTCACCGCCGCCGCCGCCGAAGTCAGCGCCGCGAGCCAGACCCTCGCGTCCGGCGCCAGCCAGCAGGCCTCCTCGCTAGAGGAGACCAGCGCCTCGCTCGAAGAGATCTCCGGCATGACCAAGCGCAACGCCCAGTCCGCCGGCGAGGCCAAGACCTTCGCCAACCAGACGCGCACGGCCGCCGAGACCGGCGCCGCCGACATGGCCGACATGAACTCCGCCATGGATGCGATCAAGTCCTCGTCCGACAACATCGCGAAGATCATCAAGACCATCGACGAGATCGCGTTTCAGACCAACATCCTCGCCCTCAACGCCGCCGTCGAAGCCGCCCGCGCCGGCGAGGCCGGCATGGGTTTTGCCGTCGTCGCCGAGGAGGTCCGCTCCCTCGCCCAGCGCTCCGCGCAGGCCGCCAAGGAGACCGCCGAAAAGATCGAGGACTCGATCCAGAAATCCGGCCGCGGCGTCGAACTCTCCGGCAAAGTCGCCGGCTCCCTCTCGCAGATCGTCGAAAAGGCCCGCCAGGTCGACACCCTCGTCGCCGAGATCGCCACCGCCTCCTCCGAACAGACCCAGGGCATCGCCCAGGTCCTCACTGCCGTGACGCAAATGGACTCCGTCACGCAGGGCACCGCCGCCACCGCCGAGGAGAGCGCCGCCGCCGCCGAGGACCTCAACGCCCAGGCCCGCAGCCTCGACGAGGCCGTCGCCGAGTTGCAGCATCTCGTCGGCGGCACCGCCGCGACGGTCGGTCACACCGCCCCCGCCTCCAGGCAGCCGGCGACCAAGGCCCCCGCCCCGGTAAAATCCACCGCGAGCCGCCCGGCCAAATCTCCCGCCCGTCCTGCCGCCAAGCCGGCCGGCCCCGCCGCGCTTCCGCCGGCCCCGGCTCTCGCGCCAGCCGCCGCCCCGTCGGCCCTGCCGGTCTCCGCCGCCGCAGTCGCCGCGGCCGGCGCCAAGGGCAAAGACGAGTTCTTCCGCTGAATCCGGCCTTGGCCCGATCGAGCGCCGGGGCGCAACTCGGCCCGGCTTAGGGTCGGCCCTCCCCGTGCTGGCGTTTCGGCGGCACGTTTCGTCCCACGCCCGGGGTCTCGCAGCCTGTCCTGGAAAGACGGCAGGTTAAGCTTTTTTAAAACGTCGCCGACGACTTCGCCAGAGCGCCGGACGATCCGTGTCACGCCTTTTCCTCGGCTGCACCCAGTCAGGATTTCCCCACCGCCCCGGCGTTGGAAAACCTAAAGTCCCGGCGACCCGCTCCGATACAGCTCCCGCCGTCCTCCACGCGCCCGCATGCTCGTGCGCGCTGACCGGCCCCCACACTACATGAAGCATCTCACCATCGGACAGCGCACCATCGGCGGCTTTGCCGCGATTCTGCTCATCACGGCCGCCCTCGGCGGCTTCGCCTGGCTGCGCCTGATCGAGGTCCAGGAGTCCACCACGGAGGTGACCCAAAATTCCCTGCCCGGAATCACGCTGATCGGAGAGATCCGCGCCCTCGTGAAGCAAAACACGATCAACGTCTATCGCCACGCGATGACCGACCCCTCCAACGAAAAACGCCTCCTCGAGATCGAGGCGGAGATGAAGGCCACCTCCGAAGAAACCCAAAAGCGGTACAAGGGCCTCGAAACCTTCGTCAAGGACGAGACCGACCGGAAGAATCTCGACGCGATCTATGCCGCCCGCGTGCCTTACACGAAGGAACGCACCGAGGTCGTGGCCCTCAGCCGGACGAAAACGCCGGCCGAGATGTCCGTCATCATCGAGGCCCGCCTCACCCCCCTCTACGAAAAGTACAATGCCAGCCTCGAAGCCCTCGCCAGGTTCGAGCAGCAGGCCAGCCAGTCCGCCGGTCAGCACGTCGACGCCACCGTGGCCTCGACCAAATACCTGATCGGCCTCGGCCTCGCCATCGCGCTCGCGGTCGGCCTCGGCCTCGGCTACGCCATCATCCGCTCCACCAACCTTGTGCTCAACCGCGTCTCCGCGCAGCTCGCCGAGGGCTCCGCCCAGGTCACCTCCGCCGCGGCCGAGGTCAGCACCGCCAGCCAGACCCTCGCCTCCGGAGCCAGCGAGCAGGCCTCCTCCCTCGAGGAGACCAGCGCCTCCCTCGAGGAGATCTCCAGCATGACCAAGCGCAACGCCCAGTCCGCCGGCGACGCCAAGACCTTCGCCAACCAAACGCGCACCGCCGCCGAGACCGGCGCCGCCGACATGACGGCGATGACGACCGCCATGGACGCGATCAAATCCTCGTCCGACAACATCGCGAAGATCATCAAGACCATCGACGAGATCGCCTTTCAGACCAACATCCTCGCCCTCAACGCCGCCGTCGAAGCCGCCCGCGCCGGCGAAGCCGGCATGGGCTTCGCCGTCGTCGCCGAGGAGGTCCGCTCCCTCGCCCAGCGTTCCGCCCAGGCCGCCAAGGAGACCGCCGAGAAGATCGAGGACTCCATCCAGAAATCCGGCCGCGGCGTCGAGCTCTCCGCCAAGGTCGCCGGCTCGCTCTCCCTGATCGTCGAAAAGGCCCGCCAGGTCGACACCCTCATCGCCGGGATCGCCACCGCCTCCTCCGAGCAGACCCAGGGCATTTCCCAGGTCCTCACCGCCGTCACGCAGATGGACTCCGTCACGCAGGGCACCGCCGCCACCGCCGAGGAGAGCGCCGCCGCCGCCGAGGCGCTCAACGCCCAGGCCCGCAGCCTCGACGAGGCCGTCTCCGAGTTGCAACGTCTCGTCGGCGGCACCGCCGCCACCGCCGGCCAGCCCGCCGCCGCCACGACGACGGCTCCGGCCAAAGCCGCCGCGCGCCGCCCCGCCCCATCCCGCTCCCGTCCGGGCGCCGCCAAGGCGAAGCACTCCGCCCCGACTTCGACGCCGACAGCCGCCGCCGCCGCGCCCTTCGCCGCCCCGTCGGCCGGTGCACCTGCCGGCGAAGACGCCCCCGCGATCGCGAAGGGCACCGACGAGTTCTTCCGCTGAGCAGCCGCTCCCGCGAGCGCTGGTCCCGGGGCCGGCCAAGCTGGCTCGGGAAACCTTAGCGGTCGTCAAATTTCCCGGGCCGACGACGCAAGCGCCGCCATTCCGACGGTCAGCGATATCCGGATATTGTTGGCAACTGCAGCGACGCACTTTTGTAGGTCGGGCTTTGCGCCCGACGCTCAAGGAAAACCCGTCGGGGACAAACCCCGACCTTCGTTATCCCCGGGGCCATCGTCAAAACCACTGAAGAGGCTTTAGTGGGTCTGTCATCCCGCCTCCGGCGAAACTGGAAATACCGTTCCGCCCGATCAGTGGCCGCCACCTTCACCGACGCTTCGGCGGACACATCGCCATTCGCTCCCTCTCGACGGCCAGCCCCTTTCCGCGCGCCTCCGCTCACGTCTTCCTCGGCCTCCCCTACGTGTAAGAAAACCCGTTGAACCGTCGGATTTTATTACACATTCCGCCCGTCCCTAGGCTACCGATTTTGCTACTTAGGTAGTTACCCAAGCAATTATCTATAAATACTTTAATTCATCATCGCTCGCTCATTTTTAGGTCTGGCGCAAAAAGAGCTATTCCCAGCGCGCCTCCCACTCACCGAACTCTTTTTCCCCAATGCACTTCAAGTCGATCACCCTCCTCAGCCTCTCCCTCGTGCTGGCGCCGCTCGCGGCCTCGGCCGCCTCGATCACCGACCTCTTCAACACCGGCGTCAACGGCTCCGGCACGGTCATCGCCGACGGCGCCACCGACTCCCACTACACCATCTTCTCCGCCCCGAACGGCGCGCAGATCGCGACCAAGACGGCCGCCGGCTATCCGTTGGGCGTGTGGCAGGACAACGACTCCGACTCCGCCTGGATCGGGCCCAACACCGCCACCGCCAGCGGCCCGGTCGGCTACTACGTCTACCGCACCACCTTCACCCTCGCGGCCAACGCCATCCTCTCCTCCGTTTCCATCAACGGTTTCTGGGGCACCGACGACGC
>JAPLTR010000849.1 GCA_026398065.1 Verrucomicrobiota bacterium
GTCCGTGGGGATTAGGCGGTCGAGCACGGCCCGGAGGGTGGCGGTGAGGGGAGGCGGGAGGGGCGTCACGGCGGGCTGACTCTCAACCTGAACGCGGGCGCTGCGCCAAGCGTGGAAAAAACAAGGGCCGGTCTTTCGACCGGCCACAGGGACGCTGGCGTTACATAGGGAAAGGTTACGAGGCCCGGCGAAGCTCCGCGGTGAAGGCGGCCACGTCGGCGAGCGGCGGGCGGACCTCGATCGGCGGGGCGCGAAAGACCGGGCGGTCGCGGTAGTTCCATGCGACGTCTTCACGCGAGACGATGCGCACCAGAGCCGGGGGCTCGGTGGCGATCTGCGGACGGACGAAGGGAACGGGCAAATTCATGGTGTTGGGATGGACCGCAATGACGGGGATTGGTGCCGCAGGTTTCCGAGAAAATCACCGCTGTCAGGCGGATTTGCGGTCGGTCCGGTCTTTTGCGCGAAAATTTACGGAAAAGGGCAGCTCGCTGCTGAACTGGTGCGGGGTCGGGAGGGCCGGGGCGCGGAAGACGGGGCGGTTCCAGTTCACGTCGGCGGTGGTGGCGATGTGGATGGTCTCGCCGTCGTTGGCGCGGTGGGCAGGGGCGGCCTGGAGGCGGAAGAGATGAAAGGGGAGGTTCATCGGAAAAGGTGGTCGGGTTTTTTTCGGAAACTGGAGAAGGCATCGGCACGTCAGTCGGGGGAGTTGAGGGGAATCGGCGGCGCGCATTGCAAACATCTGCCAAACTGCGCCCTTGCCGAGCGCACGCACGCCGCTCAACTTCGCCAAAGTTTGCTTTTACCCCCATGCAATCCACCCCGCCACCCCGCGAGGACCGTCCGCATTCCCGGATGTGCCGCCCCCGTGCGTGCCGTGCGGTGAGCTGATTTTTCCCCTGCAATCAACCCACCTCTAACCACACATTATGAGTAACGAACAAGTCAGCAACGAGGGCATCGCGCCCAATGCGAAACGCCTGCTTTGGGCCGGTTTCGCGGCGATTTTCGCCGCGGGCGTCGGTTTCGCCATTCGCGGCGGTATTTTCGACAATTGGGGCAAGGAGTTTGGCTTCACCGCCACCCAGCTCGGCGCCATCGGCGGCGCGGGTTTCACCGGGTTCTGCTTCGGCATCATCATCGGCGGCGTGGTAGTCGACAAAATCGGCTACGGCAAGCTGGTGGTCGCGGCCTTTGCGGCCCACGTGCTGTCGGCCTTCGTGACCTTCGGTGCGACCAACCCGGGCAACGCCTATCAGATGCTGACGATCGGCATGTTCATCTTCGCCTTCGCCAACGGCACGCTGGAGGCCGTGGCCAATCCGCTCGTGGCGACGCTCTTCCCCCACAACCGCACGCACTACCTCAACATCCTTCACGCCAGCTGGCCCGCGGGCCTCGTGGCGGGCAGCGTGCTCGGCTGGATCCTCGACGACAAAATGGAAGTGAACTGGAAGATCCAACTCGCCCTCTACCTGATCCCGACGGTCGGCTACGGCCTGATGTTCCTCGGCCAGAGCTTCCCCAAGTCGGAGGCCTCCCAAAAGGGCGCGAAGTTCAGCGAAATGCTCAAGGATGTCGGCATTCTCGGCGCGCTGGTCGCCTGCTACCTCCTGGCTCTGTTCGTCTCC
Source organism: Verrucomicrobiota bacterium (assembly GCA_026398065.1). Classification (GTDB taxonomy): domain Bacteria; phylum Verrucomicrobiota; class Verrucomicrobiia; order Opitutales; family Opitutaceae; genus GAS368. Next base: position 1,632 of record JAPLTR010000849.1, read on the forward strand.
GGCCCGCTGGCCGCGCTGTTCGGTCTGGCGGCCTTCCCCATCTGGGTGGGCTACGCCGTTGCGGGCGTGCTGCTGATCACGGTTGGCATCATCACCAGCTTCTCGATCGGTTCGATTTTGCTCTTCGTGCTGTTTGTGACCCACGCCCTGATCGGCGCGGTCGAACTCGGAACCGATGGTTGGATCCAGAACATCACAGGCAACCTGTTCACGTCGGAAGACGGCAAGTTCCTCTTCATCTGGACCTCGGTGATCATGTTCAGCCTGCGCTTCTGCGCCCACTGGATTGAGAAAAATCTCAAGCTCTCGCCGGTCGGCCTGCTGGTGGTCTGCTCGATCCTCGCGGTCGTGGGCCTGCGGCTCGCGAGCGGCATGCAGACCTTCACCATGGCGCTGATCGCCCTCGGCATCTACGCGGCCGGCAAGACCTTCTTCTGGCCGACGATGCTCGCCGTCGCCTCCGACCGCTATCCCCGTACGGGTGCGGTGGCCATCTCCATCATGGGTGGCATCGGCATGCTCTCCGCCGGTCTGCTCGGCGGCCCCGGTCTCGGCTACAGCAAGGACCGTTATGCGGCCGATGCGCTGCAGGCCTCGAGCCCGGCGGCCTACCAGAGCGTGAAGGTGGCCACGCCGTCGGAATTCCCCATTCCCGGGGTGTTCTCCCCGGTGTATGCCATCGATGGCAAGAAGCTGGCTGAGGCGAAGGAGGCGAAGACGCCGACCCCGGAGCAGAAGGCGATTGTCGCCGCGGACCAGACCGGTGACCGCAGCACCCTGAAGGCGGATTCGTTCATCCCGCTGACGATGGCGATCATCTTCATCGCGATCCTGATCTACTTTAAGACCATCGGCGGCTACAAGGTGCTGCACCTCGCCGACGTGGAAAAGTCGGGGAGCTGATCTCCGGCCAGTGACCAAGAGGGCGGACTGAAATCCGCTCTCCCAAAAAATCAGGCCGCGCCCCTCTGGGGGGCGCGGCCTTTTTCTATGGTTCGCGCAGCAACGCGGAGGGAGGGGATTGCCCGGCTGGAGCGGTGGCCTTGAGGCGCGGGGCAGTGACCTGCCTCGCCGCTCACGCGATCCGCTCCAGCCGGAGCAAAAGTGGGAAAATTTACGCAGCGACGCGCCGCTGACGTGGGGAATTGCGCACCGCGGCGGGGAGCCGCTTGGGCAAGGTCACGCTGAGGACGCCGTGGTGGATCTCGGCCTGCATCGACGCGTAGTCGAAGCCCGACCCGAGCCGCAGGCGCAACTGATAGTCGCGCTGGGCGGTCTCGAGGTGGAGGGACTGCCAGTTGACGCGCACGAAATGCGACTTCTTGGCGGTCACGGTTAGGTCGGAGCCGTGGGCTTCGATGTCGACCCCGGCGGCTTCCACACCTGGCACGTAGACCACGAGTTTCATCGTGTCGGGGTGCTCCTGGCAGTCGTAGTTCGGCTGACGGAAGGTCTCGGGAGAGACACTGGCCGCGGCTTCACTGCGATTGCTGGTCTTCAGGGGGTGGATGATCGTATGCATGGGAGGAAATGAACGGGTGCGTTCTCCTCGGGGCCTTTTGGGGGCCTCCGGGCTTCAGGACTAAACGCACTCCTTGGAAGGATGGTTTAGTTTTGGAAGCCCGCGCCGGATTGTTTATTCCAATTGGAAATAACGACCGGTCGCATCGCGACGCAGCACTGCTGGTGGGACTTCGTAAAGGAAGTGCCAGCCAGGCTGCGGTGATGTTTGAGAGACGCGGTCATTAGTAACGTTGGACAGCGTGCATATTGCAGCCGGCGTGCCAAGCGCGAATTATTTTGTAATGGTGAAGATTGCGTGACGCTGGACCGGTCGCCATGGTGCGCGCATGGCCGCTTTGAACGATTCCAGCACCACTGTCGCCGAGCTGAAAAGCCGGGTGTTAGCCTTTGTCCGCGAACGGGATTGGGAGCAATTTCACTCGCCGAAAAACCTCAGCATGGCGCTCGCGGCGGAGGCCGGGGAGCTGATGGAGCACTTTCTGTGGGCGACACCGGAGCAGTCGAAGGCGATCGCGGCGGATGCGGCGAAGCGGCAGAAGATCGCCGATGAGCTGGCGGACGTGGTCGTGTACGCGCTGGAATTTGCGAATGCGACGGGGCTCGACCTCGCGGCGTCCATCGAGGCGAAGATGGTGGCGAACGCCAAAAAATATCCGGTGGAGAAGGCGAAGGGGCGGTCGGAGAAGTACGACGAACTGTAGGATTTTCGATTGGGGATTTTCGAATTTCGATGCGAGGAGGGGGATGGGCCCACGGAACACACGGAAGACACGGAAGAATCAGACGGGGTGGCGGAAGGGGGGCGCCACGAAACACACGGAAGGCGGATGACGTGATCGTGTGGGCACAAAAAAGGCGGGCACCCGAGGGCGCCCGCCGAAGCGAAAATCGAAAATCAAAAATCGAGAATCGAAAATCCAGTTACGCTTTGCCGCCGTAGCTAATGTAGTCGTCGAAATCGAGGAGGTCGGCAAAGGAGCGGATGTCGTCGCGCTCGGACTTGTTGCCCTTGATGACGCTGGAGACCCACTCGTGGCCGGGGGCGCCGCCGGGGCCGTGCTGTTCGACCCACGCGGACCAGGCGATGACCTCGTATTTCTGGCGCTTGGAGGTGGCGTTCACCCACTCAAGGATCTGGACGTCGGTCTTGCCGCTCTTGATTTCGGCGAGCATAGCCTCGTGGGAGATGCCGGTGAACTGGAAGAACAGCTGGTCGAGCGGGCAGTTGTAGTGGTAGTCCGCGCCCTTGCCGGCGAGGACCGCGCGGGCCTTGTCGAGGAGGCGGGAGAGATGGGCGTAGCCGCCGAGGCGGACGCGTACGCTGCGGGGCGGATGCTGGGTGAGATCGGGAGCGGAGTAGTTGATCATGGAAGAATCGGAACGGATTGGAGGTTAAAGGACGGGGCGGCAAAGGCCCCGCGGTGAACAGTGTTGAGTGCCCCGGGAATTGCGGAGAGTCAAATCGGGCCGTGAAAAACCCGAATGTCGTCCGCAACTACTACGTCCTCCCGTGCTGCCTCCTGCTGCTCAACCTCTGCGTGGAGCTGGTGAGCTACAAGGCGAAGATGATCGACGACGTGTGGCTGCGGACGCTCGCGATCATGGGGATGGTGCTGTTCGGCGGGTCGTTGGTGGGCTTCGTGGTGGCCCCGGCGATCGGGCTGCTGGTGAGCTGGCTGCAGCGCAGCAGCCGGCAGAGCTGGGGCGGGCTGGGGGAACTGCTGTTCCTGCTGGTGCTCGGGGCGCTGATCTTCTGGCTCTACTACCGGATTTACATCGTGGGACCGGAATCGGTGCTGCCGGCGGAGTGGCAGAACCCGGTGTTCAAGCGGTAGGGAGGCGAATGCGGCGTCGCGGGCGGGAGGGCGCGCCTATTTCGCGTTGCGGAGCGTGCGCACGCGGTCGTCGGGCGAGGGGTGGGTGCTGAGGTAGGTGAAGTCGGGCCCGGTGACGGGACGGTCCTTTTCCAGCAGGACCAGGGCGTCGGCGAGGGCGGAAGGCCGGATGCCGGCGGCGCGGAGCAGGCCGACGGCGTCCAGATCGGCCTCGCTTTCGAATTCGCGGGCGTAGCCGCGTTGGATGAGGAGGAAGGGCAGGGTGCCGGAAAAGGTCGTCAGGGTGGACAGATCGCCCGTGACGGTGGACACGACGAGCAGGGCGGCGCTGTTGCGCAACACGAGCTGCAGGCCGTGGCGGCGCTCGACGTGGGCGATTTCGTGGGCATAGACGGCGGCGAGCAGGTCGGGGCCGTCCTTTTCCTTGAGCATCAGGCGGACGAGCGAATCGCTGACGACGATGGTGCCGCCGGGAAGGGCGTAGGCGTTGACCACGTTCATCTCGCGGAAAATCAACTGCGGCGAGACGTGGGGTTTTCCGGCCCGGACCAGCTTTTGGAGCGGCGCCGTCGCCTGCCGGTACTGGCTGTCGGTGAGCCGGGAGACGCCGAGCTGTTGACCGAAGAAAAAGCCGGCGGTGCGCCCCGCCTGTCGCTCCAACTCGACGGGCAGGGCCAGGGCCACGTGGCGGGCGAGGGCGGGGAGGCCGAACCAGAGTGTGGCGGCCACGCTGGCGATGAGCAGGACGGTGGTCGCGGCGGCGGCCGTGCTGTGCGACTCGAAGGCGTGGAGCAGCGTGGCGAGTCGGGACGGCGCGCGCGTGGTGGCGAGGGCCGCGTCGAGCTCGTCGTGGGCCGGGGCCTCCAAGGTCGCCCCGTCCGGCAGGCGGAAGAAGCGCGGCACGTGGCCCAGCCGGTTGGAGACCGCGATCTCGCCGAGGGGAATGACGCGGGCGGACTCCCCGTCGAGGAGCCGGAGGGTGCCGTCGCCGGGAAACTCGAGGGTGACAGGGCGCGAGGCGAGCCGCCGGCCGTCGCAGAAGAGGGCGGGGAAGGCGGTGCTCATAGGCCGAAGTCGAGGCCGGCAAACTCGGCGGCGGTGTCGCCGACGGCGCTGCCGTCGGCCTGGCCCATCGCGACGATGTCGCCCAGCGGGCCGGCCGGGTGGAATTCGAGGCAGGAGAGCGCGTAGCGGGTCGAACGCACGACGGCCCAGGGGTAGGCGAGGCCGCAGGTCGCGACGATGGCGAGGAGATTGACGCACTGGAGCCGGATCCAGTGGCCGGTGTCGAGGCGGGCGCGGAAGCGGTGGTCGTCGAGGCGGGTTTCGTTCCAGGTCAGGTTGAAGATCTCGGCGAAGATGTAGTGCTTGGCCACATACGCGACCGCGGCGTAGAGCAGGACCGACGGCACGAGCTGGAGGGTCGACGGCACGTGGCCGTCGGCGTTCTTCAGCCAGAACCCGTAGAGGGCGCCGATGGCGAGCAGGCCGCCGAAGATCATCGCCGCGGCGACGAGGTAGGCCTGGTAGAACCGGCCGCTGGTGAGGGAGAGGCGGAAATACGCGGTGCCGAGGCGGTGGCGGCCGATGGCGAACTCCTGACGGTGGCGCGCCCACGCGGGATAGTAGAACCCGAGCGACAGCACGATCATGAGCGGCTGGAACAGGTACAGCATGACCGCGCTGCTGAGGCTCGGGTGGAACCGGAAGCGCAGGCCGCGGTACATCGTGTTGTGGGCGTTGAAGGAGAGCGAGCGCACGACGATCCACGGCAGCAGGGCGGCGAAGACGAGCACGGCGCCGATCCGCACGGCGGGATACACCGTGCCGAAGAGGCCGTAGGCCAGGAACAGGAGGGCGACGAGGAGGTTGCCGACGAGCAGCCGGAGCGGGGAGGCCGTGTAGTCGAAGCGGTGGCCGAGCAGCTCGGTGTTGCCGCGGAGGTAGCGGCGCTTGCGGACCTTGGCCCAGGCGGAGAAGACCCCGAGGGTGACGACGGACAGCAGCGTATTGACAATCCAGATACTGAAATACTCGCGGGCGTCGCCGTGGAACGTGAAGCGCGCGGGCTCCGGCGGGGGCGGGGCCGGCGGGACAAGGAGCGGCGGTTCGGCGAGCGGGGGCGGTACGGCGGCCGGGGTGGCCTCGACGGCGGAGAGGGGTTCAGAGACAGGCGGGGCGTCCGGGACGGAGGGCGGATCGAGCGGGGCGGAAGGCGGAGCCGGATCGAGGGGGGAGGCAGGGACGGCCTCGACCGCGGCTGGAGAAACGGGAGCCGGCGGGGTGTCGTCGGGGATCGGGCGGGCGGGCGCGTTCGGCTCCATGCGAAGGCCGCGAGCCTGCGCGACACCGACGGGGCGGCAAGCGCGGACGGGGCCGGGCGCGGGCTATGACTGAGTTTTCGGCCGGAAGGCCTTCATCACGGCCTCGTTGGTCTCGAGGCGCGGGCCGCCGATGAGGTCGATGCAGTAGGGGATGGCGGGGAAGACGGCCTCGAGATTTTCGCGGATGGCCTTGGGGCGGCCGGGGAGATTGACGATGAGGGTGCGGCCGCGGGTGCCGGCGGTCTGGCGGGAGAGGATCGCGGTGGGAACGTACTTGAGCGAGGTGGCGCGCATCAGTTCGCCGAAGCCGGGCAGCTCCTTTTCGATCACGGCGTGCGTGGCCTCGGTGGTGACATCGCGCGGAGCGGGGCCGGTGCCGCCGGTGGTGACGACGAGGCAGCAGCCGGACTCGTCGGCCATGCGGCGGAGCTCGGCCTCGATCACGGCGCGGTCGTCGGGGATGATCTTGTAGTCGGGCTCGAAGGGCGTCGTGAGCCACTCGCGGAGGAGGGCGAGGCAGGCCTGGCCGGGCTCGTCGGAGTAGATGCCGGCGCTGGCGCGGTCGGAGATGTTGAGGACGCCGATTTTTGGGATCATGTCGTTTCGGCGGCGAACTTCGCGATGATTTCGGCGGGAGTCACGCCCTGAGCGCGGAGGGTGCGGAGGGAGAGGGCGTCGTGGCGTTTGGCGAGGCGTTCGCCGCGATCGTCGAGCATGAGGGGGGCGTGGTAGTAGGCGGGCGCGGCGCGGCCGAGGGCGCGGATGAGGAGGAGCTGGCGAAACGTGCTCCGGATGAGGTCGGCGCCGCGGACGACCTCGGTGATGCCGAGCTCGGCATCGTCGACGGCGCAGGAGAGCTGGTAGCTGGGGACGTCGTCCTTGCGCCAGACGAGGAAGTCGCCGAAGTCGCGGCCGGCGGTGGCGCGCTGCGGGCCGAAGCGGCCGTCGGTGAAGGCGATCTCCTCGCCGTCGGGGACGCGGAAGCGCCAGTTGACGGTGGCCTTGTCGCCGAGCGGGGGGAGCGGGGCGTCGGCGGGGGGGCGGAATTGCGGCGGGTAAACGGGTTCGTCGTCGGCGCCGCCCTCGTGGGGCGCGCCGATGGCCTCGAGGACGTCGCGGCGGGTGCGCGTGCAGGGGAAGATCAGGCGGGCGGCGTGGAGTTGTTCGAGGACGGCGCGGTAGCGGGGCATCCGGGAACTCTGCGTGACGACGGGCTCGCGCCAGGTGAAGCCGAGCCAGCGGAGGTCCTCGATCATGGCGGCGACGAAATCGAGGCGGAAGCGGAGGGCGTCGAGGTCGTCGTTGCGGAGGAGGAGTTCGCCGCCGCCGGCGCGGGCGCGTTCGGCGGCGATCCAGAAGGTGCGCGCGTGCCCGAGGTGCAGGTGACCCGTGGGGGACGGGGCGAGGCGGCCGAGATAGGAGGGCAGAGAATTAACCACGGATGAACACGGATAAACACGGATCAGAAGGGAGAAAGACGATTCTGAGCTTTTGTCCGCGCCCAGGTGGGTTCATCCGTTGTTCTTCCCATCATGCCCAAACTGCTCTGCGTCTATTGTTCCTCCAGCGACCGGCTCGATCCCAAGTACACTGCGGCGGCCACCGAACTCGGGCACGAACTGGTGGCGCGCGGCTGGGGCCTCGTTTACGGCGGCGGCAAGACGGGGCTGATGGGGACGGTCGCGCGGGCGGTGAAGGAGAAGGGCGGGCGAGTGGTGGGCGTGATCCCGGAATTCATGAAGGCGCGCGAACTGGCTTTCGTCGAGGCGGACGAACTTGTGACGGTCGTGACAATGCGGGAGCGGAAGCTCCTGATGGAGGCGCGGGCCGATGCGTTTGTGACGCTGCCGGGCGGCTGGGGCACGCTGGAGGAGATCATGGAAATCCTCACACTGCGGCAGCTCGACATTGTGAAGAAGCCCTGCGTGTTTCTGAACCAGGACGGGTTTTACGACGACCTCGTGCGGCTCTTCGAGCGCATGCTGGCGGACAAGTTTTTCAAGCCGTCGAACATGGAGCTGTACCGGGTGGCGGCGACGGTGCCCGAGGTTTTTTCCCAGATCGACGCGTCGGCGGGCGTGAAGGCGGAGCCGAAGTGGTTTGAGACGCGGTGAGGGAGGCGAGATTTACAGCGATGCATCGAAATCCGGTTTTGAGTTTGTTGCGGCGTCACGCGGCGAAGGCCCTGGAGCCCCATGAGGCGGAGATGACGGTGGAGACCATCCGGTTTGTGGAGGCGCACGAGGACTGCCTGCTGCGGTCGTGCATGCCGGGGCACCTGACGGGGTCGGCGTGGATCGTGAGTCCGGACCGGACTCGGACCTTGCTGACGCATCACCACAAGCTCGACAAATGGCTGCAGCTCGGCGGCCACGCGGATGGCGATGGCGACCTGCTGGCGGTGGCGCTGCGCGAGGCGCGGGAGGAGAGCGGGCTGGTCAACGTGCGCGCGGCGTCGACGGAGATTTTCGATCTGGACCGGCACTGG
>JAPLTR010000754.1 GCA_026398065.1 Verrucomicrobiota bacterium
CGGTGCACGCCCACCTCGGGGCCGAGCCGGCGCGGCTGGCGGCGGGCGGATTTTCCCCGGCGAGCGGCGCCGAGGCGCTGCGCGCGCACCTCGGCGGCGGGTGCGGCTGCGACGGGCTCTATGCGGTGACGGACGGACTCGCCCTCGGGGCGTATCAGGCGATCAAGGACGCCGGGCGCCGGATCCCGAAGGACATCGCCGTCGTCGGGGTGGGGGACCACGAGCACGCGGACTTCTTCGACCCGCCGCTCACCTGCGTGGGCCCGTCGAACGACACGATCGTCGAGCAGATCGTCACCCAGCTCTTCCGCCTGATGAAGAACCAGCGCGGAAAACCGGTGGAGATTTTCGTGCCGCCATCGGTGGCGATGCGGGCCTCGGCGTAGGCGGCGTCACCGCTTTGTCACGGGGAAGGCGAAATTTTTCGCTTGAAACTAAATCGATTTAGCATTTCTCGGAGTCACCCTAGATCGCAAACTGGACCGGACGCGTTTCACGCGTCGTCCGGCCCCCCAACCCTGAAAACCCATGTTCACGACCCCGTGTTCCCCCCGTGTCTCGTTCCGGTGGCGGCTGCTGCCGCTTTATCTGTTGTCGGCGCTCGTCCTGGCATGTTTCTCCCCGGCTGTCCGCGCCGCCGAGGCGGGGACGATCTCGGGCAACGTGAACAATTCCGGCACCGGCAACCTGCTCGAGGGCGCGCGGGTCGAGATCCCCACGCTGGGTTTGTCCGCGCTCTCGGACAATACCGGCCGCTATGTGCTGTCGGGCGTGCCCGCCGGCACGCATGAGCTGGTCGCCTCCTACACCGGCCTCGATCCGGTTCGCACGACCGTGGTCGTGGGCGCGGGCCAGCGCGCGGTGCGGGACTTCGACCTCACGACGGCGATCTACACGTTGCAGGAGTTCAAGGTCACCGGCGAGCGCGAGGGCGGGGCGGCGGCGATCACCGCGCAGCGCAACGCCGACAACGTGAAGAACGTCGTCGCGATGGACTCGTTCGGCAACCTCCCCAACATGTCCGCGGGCGAGCTCGCGATCCGCCTCCCCGGCGTTGCGGGCAACCTCGACGACGAGGGCAATGTCACCGGCCTCACCGTGCGCGGCATGGGCCCGACGATGAACCGCATCACCGTCGACGGCGGCCTGCTGAGCAATGTCGGCGGGTTCAACCGCCAGTTCCAGACGCACAGCCTGACTGGCGCGATGTTCGAGCAGCTCGAGGTCATCAAGGGCCACACGCCGGACAAGGACATGGATTCGCTCGGCGGCACGATCAACCTGAAGACCCGCTCGACGCTCAGCATGAAGGAAAAGCGCCGCGTGACCTACAGCCTCTCCGGCCGCTGGGCGCCCTCGTTCACCCAGCAGATCCCGCTGCGCGACGACCATCCGCTGCACCCACTGTTCAACTTCTCGTATCAGGAGGTCTTCGACGTGCTCGGCGGCAACCGGAACCTCGGCGTCTCGGTCAACACGTTCTACAGCGAAAACGCCGCGGGCTATTTCCGGACGATCCGCGACTTCGAAAACACGACGACCACGCCGGCCTACCTCTGGGACTACCGCACGCAGGACGCCTACAACAACCGCAAGCAGGGCAGCCTGAACGTGAAGACGGATTTCCGCTACTCGCCGACCACGAAGCTCACGCTCAACACGATCTACAACGACGCCAACGAGCCCTTCAACCGCCTCTACGAGACGCGCGCGTTCACCAACCAGACCGCGCCCAACGCCACGACCTCCGGCGTGGTCCCCGGCTACACCGACCGCATCACGACGGTGCGCCCCGTGGCCGCCTCGGTCATCGACGTGACCGAGACGATGTTCAGCTTCTTCAACCGCACGCGGCAGGCCGACCTGATGGGCGAGCACGACCTCGGGCCGCTGCAGATCGACTGGGATGCGAACTACAGCCGCACGCACAGCAACCTCGGCGTGGGCGGCGGTGGCACGCTGACCAACCGCGTGGCGGGCGTGGGCTGGATCCTCGACCGCACGCAGTCCGACCTCTATCCGCGTTTCATCCAGACGGCGGGTCCGGACATCACGGATCCGGCGAACTACCGGCCCAACGGCCAGCTCACGACGCGCAACAACGACCGCGACGTCGAGCTCCGCGACCTCCGCGCGAATTTCAAATACACGTTGCCCACGAGCTTCACGCTGGCGCTCAAGACCGGCGCCGACTGGCGGCAGCAGCTTGTGCGCGAGATCAGCCGCTCCCGCCGGTGGAACTACCTTGGCACTACCGCGCTGCCGTCCGATCCCTCGATCGTCACCTGGGACTCGCTCAAGACCGGGCGCAAGATTCCGCAGTGGGAAAGCTCCGCGTTTATCCAGGGCGAGGTGCCGGTCACGCCCGCGCTCTGGAGCGAAGACCGATATTATGCCGAGCAGCAAAAGTACACCGGCTCCCGCCAGGTGATCGAGACGGTCACCGCCGGTTACGTGATGGCGCAGGGCAAGGTGGGCCGGCTGGGTTTCCTCACCGGCGTCCGCACGGAGAAGACCGAGGATGAGACGTGGGGCTGGGTGCGCGCGCACAACGGCAGCACCGCCGCCCAGCAGGCCGCCGATCCGGTCGGTGCCGCCAAGGCCGACTACGCGGGCACGAAGCGCGAGACCGACGGCAGCTACACACAGTCGTTCCCGAGCGCCCATCTCACCTACGACGTCACGCTGAGCGTGAAGGCCCGCCTCAGCTGGTCCACGAGCTTCGGCCGCCCCGCGATGACCAACCTGGTGCCGGGCGAATCGTTCAACGACACGGCGAAGACCCTCACGATCAACAATCCCAG
>JAPLTR010000720.1 GCA_026398065.1 Verrucomicrobiota bacterium
GGACGCGGTCCCCTGACCCTGCCGCTGAACAACACCCGCCTGATCGCACCCAAGACCTCGGACGGCCACACCTATGGCCTCCACCCCGCCTTCTCCGAACTCCAGACCCTTTTCGGCAAGGGCAAACTTGCGGTGGTCTCCAACGTCGGGACCCTCGTCGCCCCGACCACCAAGTCCCAATACACGGCGCGCTCCGTCCCGCTCCCGCCGCAGCTCTTCTCGCACTCGGACCAGCAGGTTCAATGGCAAAGCAGCGTGCCGGACCAGACCTTCTCCACCGGCTGGGGCGGCCGGCTCGCCGACCTCACCGACGCGTTCAACTCGAACCACGCCGTCTCGATGGCGATGACGCTCGACGGCGACAACTCCTTCCAAGTCGGTAAAAATATCGTCCAGTTTGCCGTGAATCCCGATGGAGCTATCGTATTGGCGGGCACCGGCACAGCGTCCAATGGTATCCGCACCCAGGCCCTGAACGATCTCGTGACCGCGCCCAACGAAAACCTCTTCAAGAGCGCTTTCGGGGGCGTCACCCGCGCCGCCATCGCCAACAGCGAGTCGATCTCCAGTTTCCTGACCGGGCCGGCGCCGTTCACCACCGCGTTTCCCGCCACCAACCTCGGACAGCAACTGCGCACCATCGCGCGCCTCATCGCCGCCGCGCCACAGCTCAACCTCAAGCGTCAGGTCTTCTTCGCGCGGATGGGCGGCTACGACCTGCACAACGGCCAGATCGACACCGCCAACTCCGCGCTCGGCCCGCACGCCAATCTCCTCCGCGACGTCAGCCGCTCCCTCAGCGCCTTCTACGACGCCACCGTCGAGCTGGGCTGCGCCAACCAGGTGACCACCTTCACCGCCTCCGACTTCGGCCGCACCTTCAGCTCCAACGGCGACGGCTCCGACCACGGCTGGGGCAGCCACCATCTGGTCCTCGGCGGCGCCGTCCGCGGCGGCGACATCTACGGCCGCATGCCCGAGTGGGCCGTCAACGGCCCCGATGACACCGGCCTCGGCCGCTGGATTCCGACCACGAGCGTCGACGAATACAGCGCCACGCTCGCGACCTGGTTCGGCGTCAGTCCGACCGACCTGCCCCTCGTCCTCCCCAACATCGGCCGCTTCGCCCGGCCCAATCTCGGTTTCCTCCTCTGAGGTGGCCGATTTCTATGAAACTACCCCTTCACGGAATTTGTCTCCTCGCCGCCGTCCTCGCGTCTTCCCCGCCGGCGCCAGCCAGCGAAGTCGACTACCTCAATCTCACCCTGCCCGTGGTGGGCGATCACGCCCTCCATGTTCTGGCTCCAACCACACTCCAGCTGATCCGGATCAACACCAAGCCTCCCGGCCTCGCACCGGTGGAGAACTGGGACTTGGTCGATGCCGACGGGGTGTTTCACGCCCCGGCCCTCGCCCTGTTTGCCGTCACCGTGGACGGTGTCCCCGCCACGATTACCGGCATCGGGTTCAAACGCCGGCCGTTTTACGCACCCCTGTTCGTCCGCGACCTGCGCATCGAGAACAGCCTCTACCTCCAGCTCTCCACGCCCATCGCCGAAGGGCAGGTCGTGGAGGTGAAGAACCCCGGCGGCCTGCTCTGGCCTGCCACCGAAACCTACCTCGCGACCACCACCCCGCTGCGCTACGGCCCCGCGATCCACGTGAACCAGGAGGGCTACGTGCCGGGTCTGCCCAAAAAGGCGATGGTCGGTTCCTACCTAGGCAGTCTCGGCGAGCTCAATGTTCCCGCCTCGTCCGGCTTCACGCTCGTCACCGCCGGCACGGGCACCGTCGTGTTCAGCGGCACGCTCACGCTGCGGCCCGACGTGGGCTATGTGTATTCACCGATGCCCTACCAAAAGGTGCTCGAGGCGGATTTCAGCGCCTTCACGACGCCGGGCCGCTACCAGCTCCGTGTGCCCGGCCTCGGGGCCTCGCTGCCGTTCGCGATCGACGAGGGGATCGCGATGAGCTTCCTCCGCACCTACGCCCTGGGGCTCTACCACCAGCGCTGCGGCACGGACAACGCCATGCCGTTCACGCGGTTCGTCCACGACGCCTGCCACGTCGCCGCCGCCGAGGTGCCGTCTCCGTCGGGCAGCTACACCTTTACGTGGGCCACCATCGCGGGGAAGAACGGCGACTTCGCCACCAACCCCCGCCACACCGCGCCCCAGCTCAACGGCGAGGCGTCCCAGCTCTACCCTTTCGTCAACCAGGGCACCGTCGATGTGGCGGGCGGCCATCACGACGCCGGCGACTACAGCAAGTACACCATGAACAGCACCGCGCTGGCGCACCTGTTGCTGTTCACCGCCGACGCCATCCCCGGCGCCGCCGCCCTGGACAACCTCGGACTCCCGGAGAGCGGCGACGGCACCAGCGACATCCTGCAGGAGGCCAAACAGGAGACGGACTACATCTCCAAGCTTCAGGACGCCGACGGCGGTTTCTACTTCATCGTTTACCCGAAGACGCGGGAGTATGAATCCAACGTCCTGCCCGACCACGGCGACACCCAGGTCGTCTGGCCGAAGAACACCGCCGCCACCGCCGCAGCCGTCGCCGCCCTCGCGCAGGCCGCCTCCTCGCCCCGGTTCAAGGCCGCGTATCCCGCCGCCGCCGCGCTCTATTTGAAGAAGGCCAGGCTGGGCTGGCAGTTTCTCCTCAACGCCATCGCCGCCCACGGCAAGGACGGCGCCTACCAAAAGATCACATTTTACGGCGACAACTACATGCACGACGACGAGCTCGCGTGGGCCGCCTGCGAGCTCTTCGTCGCCACCGGCGAGGCGCAGTATCGTCAAAAACTGTTCGAGTGGTTCCCCGATCCGAGCGACTCGCTCACGTTCCGCTGGGGCTGGTGGCGGATGTCCGAGTCGTGGGGCAACGCCATCCGCAGCTACGCCTTCGCCGTCCGCACCGGCCGGCTCACCGCCGGCCAGCTCGACGCGGCCTACCTCGCCAAGTGCGAGGCGCAGATCGTGGCCGCCGGCGACGACGCGCTGCGCTGGTCGAACCAGAATTCCTATGCCACCAGTTTCCCGGAAGAGACCAAGCGCGTGCAGTCCGCGGGGTGGTATTTCTCCCTCGACCAGGCCTCTGACATGGCCGTCGCCTACCAGGTGTCGCCCAAGGCCGCCTACCTCGACGCCCTCGTGGGCAACCTCAACTACGAGGCCGGCACGAATCCCGTCAACGTCACCTACCTCACCGGCCTCGGTCGGAAACGGCAGCGCGAGACCGTCAGCCAGTATGCGCTCAACGACCATCGCGTGCTGCCGCCGGACGGCATTCCCCTCGGCAACATCCAGACCACGTTTGACTACCTCGCACCCTATGGCACCGAGCTGCGCGAACTCGCCTTCCCGTCCGACGGCGCCACGACCGCGCCCTACGAGTTCTACGACCGCTGGGCCGACACCTTCAATGTCACCACCGAATACATCGGCGTGAACCAGGCCCGCAGCCTCCTCTCGCTCACCGTCCTCGCAACCCGCACGACGACGCAGGCGCAGTCCTGGCGGTCTGGCGTCGCACAAATCGTCGTCCCTCCGAGCGTCGCGCTGCTGAACGCTCCCGTCACCCTGACCGTGCAGGCCCCCGCGGTCGATCTCACCGGCGCGCGCATCGTCTGGGAGGCGCGCGACCAGGAACCGGCCTTCGGTCCGCCCTACACCATTTCGCCCAAGAACAACGGCCCGCAGTGGGTCGAGGCCGAGATCGCGCTGCCCGATGGCCGCCGCCTCTTTGCCGTGAACTCGTTCCCGGCCAACAGCACCGTCGTCAACTGGGTGGGTGGCGCCATCCCGACCGGCGGCAGCCCGGGCGCCTTCGGCGGCGACGCGTGGACGTGGGTCACACCGACACCCGCCACGCCTTCGGGCCGCCTCGCCCATCAGTCCAACCTCGCCGCCGGCGAGCACGGGCACCTCTTCGAATTGGCCACCGCCACGGTCCATGTCGGGATCGGCGATGAGATGTTCGCGTGGGTCTACCTCGACCCGCTCAACCCGCCCACCGAGGTCATGCTCACCTGGAACGATCCCTCCACCGAACACCGCGCCTACTGGGGGGCCAACACCATCACCTGGGGATCGAACGAGTCCGCCGGCCGCCGCTATGTCGGCCCCCTGCCTGCCACGGGTGAGTGGGTGCGCTTGAGTGTGCCCGCCAGCGCGGTGGGGCTCGAGGGCAGCACCGTCAACGGCATGGCCTTCGTCCTCGTCGATGGCCGCGCCACCTGGGACACCGCAGGGGTCACCACCGCGGTCGCGCCGGCCACCGCGCCCGCGATCGCCGCCCAACCGCAGCCGCAGACCGCCACCGTTGGCGGCAGCGCGACGTTCACCGTCAGCGTCACCGGCACCGCTCCGTTCACTTATCAGTGGACCCACCGCGGCGTGACCTTGCCCGCCGCGACCGGGGCCACGCTCACCTTGGCCAATGCCCAGACCGCGCAGGCCGGCACCTATGCGGTGACTGTGACCAACGCCGTTGACCACGTGCTCTCCGCCTCCGCCTCGCTCACGGTCAACCCCGGAGCGGGCGCACCCTTCTTTTCGCTTCAACCCCAGAGCCAGAGTCTGAACGTCGGCGCCAGCATCACCTACACCGCCGCCGCCAGCGGCACGGCTCCGCTCACGTATCAATGGAAACGCAACGGCCGCCCCATCTCCGGCGCGACCTCCCCGAGCCTGACGATCACCGGGGCGGCACCCGTGCGCGACAATGGCTGGTACCAGCTCGTCGCCTCCAACGCCAGCGGCGCCACCGAGAGCTCCACGGTCTTCGTCAACGTCGCGGTCTCCCCTCTCCAGATCGCCGCGTGGGGGCGCAACACCGAGGGCGAGACGACCGTCCCCGTCGGCCTGGCCGACGCCGTGTCCCTCGTTGCCGGCGGCGCGCACTCGGTCGCCCTGAAGGCCAATGGCACCGTGGTCGCCTGGGGCCGCAACACCGAGGGCCAGACCACCATTCCCGTCGGCCTGACCAACGTCGTCGCCATCGCCGCCGGTCTCGCGCACACCGTCGCACTCAGGGGCGATGGCACGGTCGTCGCCTGGGGCTCAAACGACTACGGTCAGGCCACCGTGCCGCCCGGCCTGACCGGGATCGTGAGCGTCGCGGCCGGCGGCTACCACACCGTGGCGCTGAGGGCCAACGGCACCGCGGTTGTCTGGGGCGACAACCGGTCCGGCCAGACCACCGCGCCCTCCGACCTGTCGGACCTCATTGCCATCGCGGCGGGCGCGGCCCACACCCTCGGGCTGAGGAGCGACGGCACCGTCGTGGCCTGGGGCTACAACAACTCCGGCCAGACCGCCGTGCCCTCCGCACTGACGGGCGTCATCGCCATCGCCGCGGGCGACCATCACTCCGCCGCGTTGCGCGCGGACGGCACCGTCGCCGTGTGGGGCTGGAATGGATACGGCCAGGCCGCCGTGCCCGGTGGCCTGGGCGCCGTCGCCGGCCCCGCGGCGGGGGGAGCCCACACCGCCGCGCGGCAAGCCGACGGCACCGTGCGCGCGTGGGGCGACAACACCCTCGGCCAGACCGCCGTGCCGGCGGGCCTCGTCACGGTTTTCGGCCTCGCCGCCGGAGGCAACCACACGCTCGCTCTCCGCGATGCCCGCGTCCGGCCCGTCATCACCGCGCCGCCGTCCAGCCAGTCCGCCGCTCTCGGACAGCCTGTCACTCTCACGCTCACGGCGTCCGGCATGCCCACCCCGACGCTGCAATGGCGCAAGGCCGGAGCGAACATCGCCGGGGCGACCGGCACCAGCTACGTCATTCCCGCCATGACGGCCGCTGACGCCGGCGACTACGACGGGGTCGCCACCAACTCGCTCGACGCGGTGCCGAGCGCGATCGCGACCGTCGCGTTCGTGAAATCGACGCCGACCGTCACGTGGTCCCCGCCCGCCTCCATCGCTTACGGCGTCGCCCTCGGCGCGACCCAGCTCAACGCCACCGCCAGCGTGACCGGCACGTTCACCTATAACCCGCCCGCCGGCACGGTGCTGGGCGTCGGCTCCGCCCAAGCCCTCGCGGTCACGTTCGCCCCGACTGATTCCGCCACCTACAACACGGTCGTCGGTGCCACGGCGCTTACCGTCACGGCGAACTTCGCCTCGTGGCGGGCCGGCGTGTTCACCGCCCCGGAACTCGCCGATCCCGCGAAGAGCGGCCCGAATGCCGTCTTCGGTCTCGACGGCTATCCCAATCTCGTGAAGTACGCCCTCGGCCTCGACCCGAGGCTCAACGTCACCGCGGGTCTCCCCGAGGTCAGCGTACAAAGCCCCGACTGGGTCTGTCTCTACACCCGGCCCACGGCCCCCACCGATCTGGCTTACACCGTCGAGACCTCCACCAACCTGAGCGCGTGGTCCACCGCCGGCGTCACTCACGAACTGGTTTCCACCTCCGCCGGCCTCGCCACCTGGCGCGCCCGGGTCCCCCTCGCTGCCGCCACCAATCTCTTCTTCCGCCTCAAAGTCGTCCGGCTCGCCAGCGACACCGCCTACGCTCCCCCGGTCGGCGGCATGACGTTGATCGCGCCGGCAGCGCAGGCGCGCTCGATCTCCCTGCCCTTGCTCCACGCCTCGACGGGGGCCGGGACGATGCTCGGTCGGATCGGCGCGGTGGGGACGAACTACCTCGACGTTCCGACCGCCGGCTGGACGCCGGGCGGCCTGTCGGCTGCGGCCAATCCCTACTATGTGCGGTTTCGCACCGGCGCCCTCGCCGGCCGCGTGATGCTGGTCTCGACCGCCGCCGCGAACACCACATCGCGCGTCTTTCTCGGCACGGACGGCACCGACCTCACTCTGGCCGGCGTCGCCACGGGCGCGCAGGGCG
>JAPLTR010000684.1 GCA_026398065.1 Verrucomicrobiota bacterium
TGAGGAGCCGATCCAGACGGCATCGTCGTCCACGCCGGGCGCGTCCTGGGTGGGACCGCCCATGTCCCACTCGCCGGGGAGCGACTGGCCGTCGATCCAGCCGCGCACGCTGGCGGGATCGCCGAAGCGATACGTGACGGCAACGTGGTGCCAGCCGCTGCCGGGAGCGAAGCCCGTCTTCGTCGTCCAGCGGTGCCAGTGAGCGTCGCTCTTCGCGGGGGCCGCGGTATTTGGCGTGGCGAAGAGAAAACTCACGTGGTACTGACCGCCGGTCGCGCGGAGGCGCAGCGCCCAGTTCTGATTGTCGGCGGCGAAGCCCGCATCGCCGGTGCGGCCCTTGCCGAGCACGTAGACGTTTTCGCCGGACTTGAGAGCCTCAGGTTTCACCCAGGCTTCGAGCGTGATCGCGTCGCCGTTGGTGAAGTCGAGCGGACTGGCGGGGCCGGGGTCGGCGAAAGTGAAGTGCGCGCCCTGGCCGTCGAAGCGCACCGCGGTGTTGGAAGCCTCGAAGTCGGGAAACTCCGGCGGACGCGGCCCCGGGACCTCGCGCTCGATGGAGCCGACGGACACCACGCGAGAGACATCCTCCTCGCCGAAGTCCCACCGCGCGACGGGAGCGGCCGCGAGCGCACCGTGGGCGGAGAGCGCGGCGGCGGACGTGACGAGGAAGAGGGTGCGCATCGAAGGTGCGGGCCGGCGGCGCTCCCGGGTCAGAAGACCTGTTTGAGACCGAAGGTCCAGTTGATGCCGTTGACCTCGTAGAACTGGACGACCGGGGAGTTTTTGCCGACCTGCTCCATGATGAGGTAGGGCTCGTTGAAGATGTTGCGCGCGGAGAAGAAGAAGTTGAGGCGCGTCGTGATCCGGTAGCCGCCGCCGATGTCGAGGTTGGCGCGATGGCGGTAGAAGCGCGGGTTGCCGGTGATGGTGGTGGGATAGTTATCCCGCCAGTTGAGATTGGTGTACAGGTTGAGCTTCCGGTACGCGTAACTCAGGCCCCCGTTGATCGAATGCGGCACCATGTTGACCTTGGGGATGCTCGCATAGCTGCGCGTGTAGCTGGCGCGGACATTGAGCCCGCGGAACAGGTCCGGGAGGAACGACAGGCTCTGGCTGTACTCGAGCTCCATGCCGCGCACGGTGACATCGTTGGCGCTCGAGGTGGTGGTGATGAAGTCGTAGTTGGAGAGATCGAGTTCGCCCTTATAGCCAAACTCCGCGGCGGTGAGCGTGTTGGTGATGAAGAGGCCCTTCACGTTGTTCTGGTAGACGTTGGCGGCGAGGATGCCGACGGGCTCAAAATAGTACGCGACGCGCGCGGCGTAGTTGCGCGAGGTTTCGGGCTGGAGCGAGGGATTGGGCGTGCGCACCTGGAGCGCCTCGTCGTTCACGTCCCAGACGCCGGAGATGTCGCGGAAGGTGGGGCGCCGGATGGTCGAGCTGAAACCGAACTGCAGGTCAAAGTTGGGGTTGATCTTGTACTTCACCGAGGCGCTCGGGAAATAGTTGTTGTAGTCGCCCTCGCGATGAACCTTCGGCTTGGAGAAGTATTGGTACTTGAGGCCGTCGATGGTGGTGGCGCGCCCGTTGGTCTCGGGAAATTTCGCGGCGGCGAGCTCGGCGGGCGAACGGGGATCGAATTCCAGCGAGTCGGTGTGCGTATCCTCGCGCCGGATACCGGCGCGGAGGATCAGGCGGCCGACAGTGGTGGTGGCCATGAGGAACCCGGCGTCGATGGTCTCCTCATAGTTACGGCGGTTGCCGATGAAAGCATTGTAGAAATTGGTGGCGGTGATGGTCTGGGTGAAGCGCTCGGGATGCTCCCGGTAGAGCGCGCCCATCGCCCCGAGGTCCGGGGTGTAGACTGTGCCGCCGTTGAGAGAGCGGAGGCTGGCGTCGGTGTTGGTGGCGCCCATGTCGAAATCGAAGGGCGAATTGTAGGCGGCGTAGGCGCCGCGCGCGGGCGCGCCGTTGAGATTGAAACGGAGGGACTCGGTATCGAGACGGAAGTCGCGGACCTCGTAGCGGCGCTTGAGGCCGGTCTTCCAGACGATGGGGAGGACCTTGCTGGTGCGCAGCGTGCCGATGAGTTCGCCGCTGTAGACATCGGTCATGGCGTAACGACCGTCGTCGATGGTGATGGTGGGGTTCGTGTAGTTGGCCCCATCGGCCATGTCGGGGCCGCCCGTCTGGACGATCTTCCAATCGACGCTCTTGAGGGACGAGCGGCGCGCGGTGTAGCTGAGGCCGCTGAGCGTGGGGCCGCCGGCGTCGCGAATGGAGTCCTGCCGGCCGCGCGGATCGTACCAGCTGATGGAGTTGGAGCCGGCGAACTTGCCCTCGACGAGGAGATTGCCGGCGCGGAATTCGAACTTCGGCACGGCCGTCATCGTCTGGCCCTCCTTCACGATGGCGGCGGGATTCGAGACGACGCTGGTGCCGGTGGTGTTGGAGGTGAAGCTCACGAGCGGGTCGGCGCCGACGATGTTGGCGCGGGCGCCGTTGTTAAACGTGAGCGAGCGCTGCGGGTTGTTGAGGTCGGCGTAGTTGTAGAGGAGCGTGAGCGAGAGGACGAGGCGGTTGGTGGCCTTGTAGTCGGCGGTGAAATTGACAGTGGAGCGCCGGTTGGTGCGCGGCGCGTGGAGAAACACCATTTGCGTGGGCACGACGGGGCGCGGGTCGGCGGCGGTCGGGGAATAATTGTACGCCATCGTCGTGCGGGCGTTGGCGGAGTACGCCATCGACTCGCTGACGTTGATGTTCACGCCGAGGCGTTTGTTGAAGAAGACGTCGGAGTAGTCGAAAATGCCACCCGGATAAATCTTGTGGGAGCGGCGGTCGTCGGGGCCGTAGGACTTGTCGAAATTGAAGCGCGTGGAGAACGCCGTGAGGTTGGCGGCCATCGAGACGCGGCGGCCGGCGCGGTCGAAGGCGCGCTTGGTCTTGAGGTTGATGGTGCCGGCGGGGGCGTTGGCATCGACGTCGGCGCTGATGGTCTTGGAGACCTCGATCGACTCCATGCTCGCAAGGGAGACCTGCTCGAAGGAGAAGGCGCGGGCGTTGCCGGAGGCGCCCTGGTTGGCGTCGGCGCTGCCGAGCGAGACACCGTCGAGGGTGACCTGGGTGTACTCGGAATCGAGGCCGCGCAGGCGGATCGTGCGGACCTCGCCCTGCGTGAGGTCGAGCTCGACGCCGGGCATGTGCTTGAGGAACTCGCCGACGTTGCCCTCGGCGACGTCGCCAAACACGTCGGAGGCGACGCTGTTGGTGATGTTCATGGAATTACGCTGATCCATGATGGCTTTGGCATTCCCCTCGCGCTCGCTGGAGACCGTGAAGGCCGTGAGTTTGACGGGGCCCTTCGGGTCGGAGGGGGAGGCGGCGGCCTGGAGCGTGCTGATCAACTCGAAGTCGTGCGTGAGGGAGCCGCCGGCGGGGACCTGCAGCGTGGCCGACACCGGACGGAAGCCCGTGTAGCTCACCACGAGTGTCACCGGTCCCGTCGGCACTGGCGAGATGCGGTAGTAGCCGCCGTCTTCCGAGGTAATGACCTGGCCGGTCGACTCGATGCGGATCTGGGCGTTGCGGAGGTATTCACCGCTCGCCGGGCTGAAGATGCGGCCGGTGATGGCGGCCTCGTCGGCCGCCCGCGCGGGGAGCAGCAAAGCGCCAAGCAGGGTACAGAGACAAAACAGAGGCAGGGCAGGCAAGCGCAGCCAGCCTCCGCGTGGGGGTACGGAGAACGTCATGGGACAGGGTCGAGGTGGGGGTAGTCGGCTCACACCGGGGACTGGTGCGAGTCAGGACAAGAAATGCGGAGTCACCGGCGAACTTTCACGCCTGCGGGTGTCCCACTTTCGTGCGGTAATGGAAAAAACGGGCGGCGAAATCAGCCGCCGGCCGGTGAGGCGCGAGCAAGCTCCCAACCCTACTCGGGCATCTTGACGATGCCGCGACGGATCGCCTCGGCGGTGGCTTGGGCGCGGTCGTTGACGTCGAGCTTCTCGAGGATGTGGCTGACGTGGCGCTTCACGGTGTCCTCGGAAACACCGAGGGCATTGGCGATCTCCTTGTTGGCGCGGCCGCCGGCAATCAGGGCGAGGATCTCGCGCTCGCGCGGGGTGATGGCCGGGCCGAGGCGGAGCGCGGCGAGGCGACGGGCAACCTCAGGCGGAAGCGAGCGGACCCCGCGGGCCACCTGCCGCAGAGCCGCGAGCAGCTCATCGCGCGAGGCGGATTTCTGCAGATAGCCAAGGGCGCCCGCGTCGAGGGCGGCCTGCACCTCGTCATCCCGCGCAAAGGTGGAAAAGATCAGCACCCGGGCCGAGGGGTCATGGGCGAGCAGGGCGGCGGTCGCCTCCGAGCCGCTGATGCCGGGCAGCTGGAGGTCCATCAGGACGACGCGGGGCTGGAGCCAGCGGTAAGCGTCGACGACCTCTTCGCCGCGCTCGGCCTCACCCACCACCTCGATGGCCTCGTCGAGTTCGAGGGAAGCCGCCAGGCCGCTGCGCACGACAAAGTGATCGTCGACAATGAGGACGGTGAGGCGGGAGGGGAGCTCGGACGACATGCGGTAAGTGGGTCGGCCCTCAGACAATCGCGGGACGCGGGGCGACGGGCGGTGAAATAACGGGCGAGACGAAGGCGGAACGCAAGGGGAGGGTCACGGCGACCGTGGTGCCTTTCTGAAGGGTGCTCTGCCAGGCGATCTCGGCGCCGATCTTGCGGCCGCGCTCGCGCATGCCGGCGCAACCGAAATGACCGCGCCGGCCCTCCGACGCGGTCGCGGCATCGAAGCCGCAGCCGTTGTCGATCACGCACAAGCGCAGGCGGTCCGACTGCGCCTCCACCTCGATGGCGACGTGGGTGGCGCGACCGTGTTTGCGGGCGTTGTTGACGGCCTCGCGGGCGATCATGCGCAAGTCGTGCACGATGGCGGCCGGGAGGGGCGGAATGGCGGTGCGGGCCTCGATGCGCACGAGCACCTCCCCGTCCGTGCTGGAGCGGGCGGCGACGGGAGCGAGCGCGGCGAGCAGATCGCCGGCCGTCTCGGCCGGATCGCGCAGGTCGGAGATCAGATCGCGGGTCTCCACCTGGATGCGCGTCACAAGATTGCGGGAAGCCGCGATGAGCGTCTTGCCCTTGTCGTCCGACACGCGGGTGGCGAGGGCGTCGAGGCGCAGGCTGACGCCGGCGAGTTCCTGTTCAAGGGTGTCGTGAAACTCCCGCGCGATGCGATGCCGCTCGGCGAGGGCGGCCTCCGCCTCGATGCGGTGACGAAGGGCCGCGGTCTGGCGATGAACCTGACGGCGCAGGATCGCGATCCAGCCGCCGGCGAGCAGCGTGACGCCAGCCAGCGCGGCGAGCACGGCGCTGAGCCGGCGGGGCGTCCACCAGGACGGCGTCCGCAACACCTCGAGTCCGGCGGGCAGGACGGCGCGCAGGCTCACCAGGCCGGGGTCGCTGCGGAAGCCGGGGCCGAACACGGCGGTCTCCACCTGACAGATCCCGACGAGGCGCACCAGCGAACCCGCCACGGGAATCTCCACGCCCTCGGGCACGCGGGCCTGAATGGTCCGCCGCACACCCTGCACGAGCAGGGTGTTGCCCTCCTCGCTCTTAAAAACGTCGCGCACCGTGCCACTGACGCGGACCAACATGCCGTCGTATTTGCCGGTCTGCGAATCGCCGGGCTTGCCGTAGAGTTCGTCGAGGGACGGCACGTCGAACGGGGCCGGCGGAGGACCCGCAGCGCGCTCCAGGAGCTCGGCATCCACCACCGAGGCGCTGAAGCGCTCCATCGACGGAAACCCGATCACCGTGATCCGGTCCCCCGGGGTGAGGATCGCAGGCTGGCCGAACCGAACGGCAAACGCCATCAGACCCTGCTGGAGATAAACCTGGTCGCTGCCGAAGGAAGCCGTCACGACGCCGTCGATCCGGACGCGTTGTTCACCGAGCCCGGTGACGCGAAAGGCCAGCAGTTCCTCAGCAGAGACCTGCGGCACCTCGGCCACGGGAGGCGCCGGCGCCACGACCTGCACCTCGCTCCAATCGAGGACGCGCAGGTAGGTTTGCACCAGCTGGCGCCGCGGGGTGTTGATCAGGCCGGCCGCGAGGCCGGTGATGCGCACGCGGTGATCGACCAGCGAGCCCTCGGCGGGCGGGGGCATCTCGACGCGGACCTCGATCACGCGTGAACCCATCGCGAGACGAAGCACGCTCTTCTTCGCATCGAGCGGCTGGACCGAACGGACGATGCCCTCGACGGTGACCCGCTGATAGTGGTAGCGGCCAAAATAGAGGTCGTCGAACTGCGCCGGGATGCCCGGCGGCAGATCGCGATGGCCCAGCAACCGGTAAGTCGTGTCGTCGAGCCCGGGCAGGTAGAGACCCATGCGCGTCTTGCTCGTCAGCTCGATCTCGTCGCCGACCGCGGGCGGCGCCGCGCGGGCGCGCATCCGGAAGAACGTGGTCGAGGTCTCGTCCTGCAGAAAAATCGCGGACGACCCTTCAATGAAGACCACGATCCCCCGCAAGCGCACCGGAATACCGCTCGCGGCCTCGGCCGGGGAGAGTGAGCGCACCTCGATGGCTTTCGTGAGCACGCGCTCCTCCGCCGACGCGAAACTGGCGAGGCACGCGAGGAGAAGGGAAAGGAAGGAGACGCGGAGGGCGGACTTCACGGGGTGGGATCTCGCCCGAGTACAGCGGAGCCCGGGACACCTTGCGAGGTCGTTGCGCAGCCCAGGACCGGCTGGCGACGGGCACCCGGCCTAGGAGAACAGGGCCGCAATGGGTTTGCCGCCGTCGGTGATCGGCACGGGGCGCGAGGCGTTGACGAGGTCCTTCGAGGGATTGATGCCGAGGGCGGCGTAGACCGTCGCGTGGAAATCAGGCACGGACACAGGATGCTCGAGGGGTTTTCCCGAGAGCTCGTTCGTCACCCCATAGGCCCCGCGATGCCGCAGCCCGCCGCCGGCGAGCACGAGGCTGAAGGTGGAAGACTGATGGCCGCGTCCGCCGCCGCCGTCGAACTGGCCGGGCCGGCCGAACTCGGTGCCGATCACGATGAGCGTGCGGTCGAGGAGGTGTTTTTGCTCGAGATCGGAGATGAGCGCGGAGAGGGCGGTGTCGAGCTCGCGGATGAGGATGTGCTGGTTGAGCTGGCCGGCATTGTGGGTGTCCCAGCCGGCCCCGTTGATGAAATTGAGGTTATGCGAGACCTCGATGAAACGCACGCCCGCCTGCACGAGCCGGCGCGCGAGGAGGCAGCGCTGGCCGAACTCGCCCCCGTAGCGCTGGCGGACGGAGGCCGGCTCCTCGCCCAGCTTGAAGTGCCGCATGAAACCGGGACCGGCGAGACGGAGGGCCTCGCGCTGGACCTCGGCGTAGTCGGCCAGCGCGACGTCGTTGGCGGCGCGGGCCTGCAGGGGATCGAGCAGGCGCTGGCGGGCGGCGGCCCGCGCGGGATCGATGCCCTCGGGCGGCGTGAAGCCCGCCGGGCCGGACTCCGTATCCACCAGGTAAATATAGCCGTGCTTCGCCCCCAGAAAACCCGGGCCGCGGCTCACGTTGGGATAGCCGATCAGGAGATAGGCCGGCAGTTCGCTGCTCACCGCGCCGCGCTCGTGGGCGACGATGGAACCCATCGAGGGATAGATCGTACTGCCGCTGACGGGGCGCCCCGTGTGGACGAAATTGGTGGCCAGGGCGTGCTCGATGCCGAGCTTGTGATTGACCGTGCGCACGGCGGTGACGCGCTCGGCGAGGAGCGCGGTCTGGGCCAGGTGCTCCGTGTAACGCACCCCGGGGACGGCGGTGTCGATGATGTCGTAGTCGGTGCCCGGCACCGAAGGGGACGACTTGGCGTTGCCCCGTTTCTTCGGGTCGAAGGTGTCGATCTGGGACATGCCGCCGCCGAGCCAGATGAAGATGCAATGGTCGGCCTTGCCCCGCGGCGCGGCCACGGCAGCCCCCGCGGGGGGCGCGGCGCCGAAGGCGCGCGGGAGCGTCGAGGCGGCGGCGAGGGCGGCGGCGTGAGTGAGAAAGGTGCGACGGTTCATGGGGTAGGTCGGGCTAGAGAATATGCGTCCACTCCGGGGCATTGACGAGCGCCCACGTGACATCCTCAAGGCGCCGGCGCCAATCAGCTGCGAGCCGCGAGGTCGCGGGATCGCCGCGACGGGCGGCGGCCTCCTGCTCGAGGCGCCAGGTGTTGGCCTCGCTCTTCATGTGGTTGGACCAGGCGACATATTTCGGCCGGACCCGGGGGCCGGTGGACACAGGCGGCGGAGTGACAGCCGCGACCCGGGAATCGTAGCCGGGGCGAAGCAGCTCGGTGTACGTCTTGCGCTCGGTCGCGGTGGGATGACGCGTGAACATGCGCAGGAAGAGGCGGTCCACGAGGGTGTCGAGCGGCTGCTTTTCCAGCGCAAGACGGGTGAGACCATGGTCGTCGCTGAGCCGGGTGAGCCAGGTGGTCATCGTCCCATTGGAAAGGAGCGCGGGCTGGAGGACATTGGCCGCGACTTCACGGACACCGCTGCTGGCGTCGGGTCGGGCGCCGCGCCAGCCGAAGACCTCAAGCACCTCGGCGACGGCCTGGATGCGCGGCAGCATGAGGCTCGGACGGTCGCGCTCGTTGGACGTCGAGGCGAGCATCCAGGCCCGGCTCGCGCCGCCGAGATCGAGGGCGTTGTCGATGGTGCGCACGCTGTCGATGTCGAGGTTGACCGCCTCGACGGCGAAGGGTTTGCCGGTCGCGGCAAAGAGCGAGTCGACCAGCTGCTCGGCGGCGATGCGGCGCGGCGCGGGGGCGGTGAAGAGCGGGCCGGTCTCGGCGAGCGAACGGTCGGTGGCCCGCTGGTAGGCATGGGAATTCAGAATGAGCCGGGCGAGGGCCTTGGAGTCGTAGCCGGACCGGACCAGCTCACGCCCGAGCCAGCGGAGCAAGGCCGGGTGCGACGGCAGGCTCTTCTCCCAATCGCCCACGGTCTCGACGAGGCCCCGGTCCATGAAGCGCTGCCAGATGCGATTGGCCATCACCTGGGCGAAGCGCTCGTTTTGGGGCGCGGTGACGAGGGTGGCGAGCCGGTCGCGCGGATCGGCGGGACGCTCGGCGAGCTGGGCGGCGACACCCTCGTCGCAGAACTGCGCGAACGACCAGGCGGGCGCCACGGTGGTGCCGGGGGCGAGCGTGACCTCGATGAACGGCTCGCGGCCGCCCAGGCGCAGGTTGGCCATGGCGACGCTGCTGGTCGCGGGGAGTTTGATCGAGGTCGCACCGAGCATCGCGGCGAGCTCGATCAGGTCCTTCTGTTTGGACGTGTGGGTGGGCGCGTCGTGACAGCGGGCGCACTTCATCTCCACGCCGAGAAACGCCGAGCTGACGATGATGCCCTTGGCGGCCATCGGCACATCGTTTTGCGAGGCCACACTGAAGCCGGCGGGGCCGCCGAAGCGTTCGCTGCCCTCCTGGCGGATGAGTTCAGTGACGAAGAGGTCGAGCGGCTTGTTGTCGAGGAGCGATTCGTAGATCCACCAGCGGAAGGGGCCGGTGTTGTTGAGCGTCGGATTGATGAGGTTCGGATTCTCCGCGAGGACATCGAGCCAGTAGCCCATCCAGTGGTCGGCCCACCGCGGATCGGCGAGGAGGCGGTCGATCGTCTGGGCGCGGCGCGACGCGGCGGGAAGGGCCAAGAAGGCCGCGATCTCGGTCTCGCCCGGGACGACCCCGACCGTATCCAGAGTAACACGACGCAAAAACGTCAGGTCGTCGGCCAGGGGCGTGAGCGCGAAACTGGCGACCTGAAACTCGGGCCACACGGCACCCTCCCTGATCCAGGCCTTCAGGGTCGCAATCTCCTTGGCGGACAGCGGATCGCCCTTGGCGGGCATGACCTCCTCGGGGTCGGTGCTGGTGATGCGCTGGATGATCGGACTGTCCTCGGGCCGGCCAATCACGAGGGCGGGCCCGTCGGCCTTGCCCCCCTTCAGCGCGGCGGCGAGGTGGTCGAGGCGGAGGCCGCCCTTCACCTTCGCGCCCTGGTGGCAACTGTAGCAGCGGTTCTCAAGGATGGGCTTCACCTCGCGGAAGAAATCGACGCCGCCCTGCTTCAGCGGCGCATAGTCGGCGGAGACCTGGGCGATGCGGTCGGCGATGAAGTGATCGATCGGATTGAGCGCAGGAAAGCCCGGGCGGAGCGCCGGCACGGGCGTCTCGGGGGTCGCCGCGAGCCAGGCTTTCGCGGCGGCGCGGCGCGAGTCCCAGTAAGGGGCGGTCTCCGAGCGCCGGACGGCGCGGGCCCGCGTATTGACCGCCGCGAGGTGGACGCGTCGTTCGCTCTCGTAGGCCGCCCAGCCGGCATCCGTGTACGGCACGGTACGGGCGCCCGGGGACATGAGCCACCACGCGGTGGTGCCGGCGGGGGAGTACGCCACGACGGTCTCGCCGAGTTCGGGGCGGAAGGGCTTTTTGCTCTTGGGCTCGATGCCGCCCACGACGGTTTCGAGCACGACCGCGGCCGGCGCGCCGGAGAACTCGAACTCGCACCATTCCTCCCGGATGCCGGGGGGGGCGAACCGAAAATCGGGGCCGAGGTTCAGGTAGGTTTCCTGCGGCTCGACGGGAAGTTCGCCGGCGTTGCCGACCGCGAAGGCGGCGGGCTGGGCGAAGGGCGTCTCCAGCACCTTCTTCCCGTCGATCAGCAGGCGGGCGGTGCCGCGCGAACGAAGCAACAGCCGATGCTTGCCCGCGGGGAGACGGACCTCGGCCGAGGCGCGCAGGACCGTGGGAAACGCGCGGTCGGCCCGCACACCGGTGGCGACGTATTTCTGCGGAAGCTCAAACAGGCCGAAGACCTCCTCGGTAAATCTCTCGGTGACCGCAGTCGCCGCGGGCCAGTCGGTGGTAACCACCTTGGCCGAGGTCGGCTCGCTCAATTCGACGAGCACCTGGCCGGCGGAAGGTTTTTCAGCGGCACCCCAGGCGCTCCCAGCGACCGACAGGGCGACGGTGAAACACGTGAGCGCAAAATGGACAGAGCGGGACAACATAGCGTGGGGTTCCCAGCACCACAGCGCGAAGCGAGGGAGGTTTCACGCCTCACGACATCCCACTTTCGTGCAACGCGGGGGCGACGCCGATTTCCCCTGACGGGGCGGTGGCGATGCGGTATCCTGCGAAGGATCTCCCCTTCCCCGCCCATGAAATCCTGCACGACCCTGCTTGCACTCGCACTCCTGACCCTCGCCCCCTCGCTGCGGGCGGACAAGGTCGTCCTCGTCGCGGGCGGCTCCGAGGATCGCGACGGGATCCCCGCGCTCCAGACGACGCTCAAGGAGCCGTTTGGCGTCGATTTCGACCGGACCGGCAACCTGTTCGTCATCGAGATGGCCTCAGGGAACCGACTGCTCCGCATCGATGCCGCCGGAATCATGACGCGCATCGCCGGCCTGCCGGCGCCGGGCGATGCGGGTGATGGCGGCCCGGCCCTCTCCGCGCAATTCAACGGTCCGCACAACCTCGCCGTGCTGCCCGACGGCAATGTGCTGATCGCTGACACGTGGAACGGCCGCGTGCGAAAGGTGGACCGCACGACGGGGCGCGTTACGAGCGTGCCGGGCTACGGCGTCCCTACGGCGCAGGCGAAGGCCAGGGGCCCCTACTGCATTGCCCTCGATTTCTCCGGCACCCACCTTTACATCGCCGACTTGAGACGGGTCCAGGTGCTCGACCTGAAGACGGGTGCCTTGGAGCTCGTCGCGGGCAACGGCGAAAAGGGCATTCCGGCCGACGGCGCGCGCGCGATCGGGGCCCCCTTGGTCGATCCACGCGCCGTCGCGGCGGACCGACGGGGCAACGTCTACATCCTCGAGCGCAGCGGAAACGCGCTTCGTGTGGTTACCCCCGAGGGCCTCCTTCGCACGGTCGTCAACGTCTCGGGCAAGAAGGGAGCGACGGGCGACGGCGGTGACGCGCGTGAGGCAACGATGAACGGCCCCAAGCACCTGTGCGTGGACCTGGAAGACAACGTGATCATCGCCGACGCCGAGAACAACCTCGTCCGCAAGTACCTGCCCACCACGGGGAAGATCGTCCGCGTTGCCGGCACGGGCAAGAAGGGCGCCGCCGGCCTCGGTGGCCCGCCCGAGCTGTGCGAGCTGTCGCGCCCTCACGGGGTGACCGTCCGGGCCGACGGAAGCATCTTTATCGCGGATAGTTACAACAATCGGATTCTAAAGATTGTACGGTAGGTCCGGGAGCCCGCGAATCGGATCAAGTTTTGCCGGGTTGTGCCGATACCATCCTTTGGACGCGACGCGCGCCCGATCGCCATGGAACTCCACAGCCACCATAAGCGCCTTCGCGATTTCACCGGGCACACCTGCTCCCTGCATCCCGACGAGCTGACCCGCAACGCCACGGAGATCGCGCTGGAGCGGGCAAGATTTGCCCTGGAGGAAGGGCGGCTGATTTCGCCGGGCGAGGCCCTGGCGCTGGCGGGCTCCGAAGCACGCAAGGACGAGACGTTGTTCTCCATCGCGCGTGCCGTCTCGTTTGAAATGGGCGGGGATCTGGACGATATCCTTTGCCGGCTCGGCGAGAAGTACCCGCATCTTTCCTGAGCACCGAGGCCTGGGTCGCGAGTCCCGACCGACGCGATCGGTCCCGATGGGCAAAAAAAGAGGCCCGGGTGACAGCACCCGGGCCCCGCAGAAGACGATCAGCTCAGCGCCGGATCAGGGGAGCTCGTAGACTTCGATGATCGCAATACCGGCCGTGTTGTTGGCACCGGTGAGCTGCACCGAGTAGTTGCCCGGGGCGAGGCTGACGATCATCGCCGCATCGGCGCTGCTGGCGCCAAGGGCAAACGCGCCAACCTGCGCGGAAGCGGAGGCGATCGCCGTCGCATCGGGCGAGCTGGTCCAATTGGAGTTCGTGGCGACGGTGACATTGTCCTTGATCACCGTGAGCTGGGGCTGGGCAAGCGCGCCGGTCACACCCAAGCTCGTCAGCGTCGGGCCGACACCGCGGATCAGCACGCGCTTGGGCGCCGAACCCGAGACGACGACACCGGCGGTGAGGACGCTGTCGCCGGCACCGGTGCTGGCGCGGGTCGAGATATTGAACAGCTTCTGACCGGCGGCGGGGGCGGAGAGGTCATAGACCTCGGCCAGGGCGACACCCGGAGTGGCGTTGGCGCTGCTGATCACGGCCGTGTAGGCGCCAGGGGCGAGCGTGGCGAGGATCACCGAATCCGCGGCATTGGCCCCGAGGGCGAAGGCCCCGGCCCGGACCGAAGCGGCTTCCAGCGCGGCGGTGTTACCGGAAGTCGTCCAACCCGTGTTGGAGGCCACCAGCGTGCCGTTGGCACGGAAGAGTTCGAGCTTCGGCTGGCTCAGCGCGGTGCTGACGCCGAGGGTGGCCAGGGTCGGCCCGATGGCACGGATGAGCACCGGCTTGGACGATTGACCGGAGATCACGAAGCCGGCGATGGCGACAGCGTCACCGGAACCGACCCGGGCGCGAGTCGAGATGTTGGCGAGTCGCTGGCTGGCCAGAACCGTTTCCCCGGCACCGTTAAATACGGTGGAGGAAGAACCGGAGGACGGAGTCACCACCACATTCATGAGCGAGGTGTCGGGGGTGATCGTCGCAACGATCGACTGACGGGCGGTCGAGATCGTGACGCGGTTGTTGCTATCCACCACGTTCTGGCCGCCATCGAACGTCGTGGAGGTCTGGATCAGAACGAACGCCTGGCCGGCCGAGCCCACGACCGCATAGGCGGTCGAAGACGTGTTGGCCGCACCAGCCTGATAGATACCGGCAAGCCCGGCGGTCGAACCGCTTTCGGGCGACTTGCTACCCGACAGCGGGGCGTTGACCACGCCGATCGCCGAACCGGTGACCACACCCGTGTCGGAAATGACACCGGTGATGGAGAGTGCACCCTGGAAGAAGTTGAACAATCCCGTGTCGGTCACCGAGAAGTCGCTGAAGCGAACCCCCGAATTGGAGCCGGGCAGGTAGGCGAGGAACAGGCCAGTATTGTCCCCGCGGACATAGAAGGCGAAGTTACCCAAACCGCTGCCAAGGGTGCCGAAGTAAGCACCGGCGAAGCTGCGGCGAACGACGGTGATGGCGGCGGGGCTCGAGGTGACGGAGCCGGCGGAATTCGTGACTCGCACATCGTAGTTGGTGGAGTCACCCAACTGCAGGTTGCTGAGCGTCAGCGTCGGGCCGGTCGCACCGGCGATGTCCACGCCTCCCTTGCGCCACTGGTAAGTGGGGGCGGGGGCCGCGCTCACCCCGACAGTGAGGACCGCCGAGGAGCCGGCGACGACCGTGCGGGGAGCAGGCGCCTGAGTGATGACCGGAGCGGTCGCCGCAGTCACCACGGTGAGCTGGGCCAGCGAGCTGACGCCACCGCCGATGCCGTTGTTGACCAGCACGTCGTAATTGGCCGCATTGACATTCTGGACGTTGGTGAGCGTCAGCGTGGGCGAAGTGGCGCCGACGATGTTCACGCCGTTCACGCGCCATTGATAGAACGGCACGGGCGTGCCGGTCGCGCCGACCGTGAAGGTCACCGTGCTGCCCACGAGCGCCGTCTGAGCGGCCGGCTGGGAAACGATGACCGGAGGAGCATTGACAGCGAGGGTCGCGCCGACGGAGGTGACCGGGGCATTGGCGGCGTTGCTGACCGTGACGGTGTAGACGCCGGCGTTGATCGGCTGCACACCATTCAGGGTGAGACTGGAGGACGTGGCGCCGGCCAGCGGCTGTCCGTCCTTGTTCCACTGGTACACGAGCGGGTCGGTGCCCGTGACGGTGACAGTAAACACCGCGTTCTGGCCGCGATTCAGCGCGCCGCCGACGGGCTGCTGGACGATGACCGGGGCCACGACGGCAGGGGTCACGGTGAGGACGAACGTCTGAGTCACCGGAACGCCGTTGTTGGCCGTGATCGTGAGCGTGAAGGGCGAGCCAGTCGTATCCGGAGCGGTGCCGCTCAGCACGCCAGTCGTCGCGTTGAGGGTGAGCCACGTGGGCAGGCCGGTCGCACTGAACGTCGGGGCCGGGTTGCCGCTCGCAGCGACCGTGAAGGCACCAAGTTGGGTGGCACGGAACGACGTGCTGGCGACACTGGTGAAGGCCGGGGCCGAGATCACCGTGCTGAGCGTGACCGGGTTCGAGACGGCATCGGGATTGACGAAGTTGCTGACGATGACCCGGAACTGGTCGTTGTTCATCGTCTGGGTGACGCCGACCACCGTGAGGGTCGCGGAATTCGAGCCACTGTAGGTGGCATCATTGGGCAGGTTCACGAAGTCCGTCGAGGCATCGGCCGGCTTGCGCTGCCACTGGAAGAAGGTGGGCTGCGGGGAACCGGTGGCGACCACCGAGAAGGACGCGTTGGAGCCAGGGGCAGCAGACGCGTTGGTGGGCTGAGTGGCGATGACCGCACCGGTCACCGCGCCGCTGCGGCGGATGGTGCGGTTCTGGCTGTCGGCGATGTAGAGATTGCCGGAGCTGTCGACCGTGATGCCCATCGGCTGGCTAAAGCGGGCGGCCGTGCCCGTGCCGTCAGTGCTGCCGACCGTGCCAGCCAGACCGGCGAGGGTGGTGACTTCCTGCGTCGTGGCGATGCGGCGGATCGTATGGTTCATGGTGTCGGCGACGTAAACGACACCCGCGGTGTCAACGGTGACGCTGTTGGGCTGGTTGAACCGGGCAACGGTCGCACCCGCTCCGTCGGCGGTGCCCGACTGACCGGTAACGCCGGCATAAGTCGTCACCACGCTCGGGTTGCCCTGGACGATCTTACGGATCGATCCGTTGGCGGAATCGGCCACATAGATGACGCCGCTCGAATCAACCACGAGACCCATCGGGAAGGCGAAGCGCGCGCCGGCGCCGGAACCGTCCGCCGTGCCGCGGATGCCGGCGGAGCCAGCCACCGTCGAGACGGTGCCGTTGGGCGCGATGCGGCGAATCATGTGATTGAACGTGTCCGCCACGTAGAGCGTGCCGAAGGTGTCCACCGCGACGGCGAAGGGATAGTTGAAGCGGGCCGCCGTGCCGAGGCCATCGGCCGAGCCCGTGGCACCGGCGGTGCCGGCCAAGGTGATGACATTGCCGGCCTGCGAAATACCGCGGATGACATGGTTGTTGGTGTCGGCGACGTAAATGTTACCGGACCCATCGACCGCGACACCAGACGGGCTGTTGAACCGCGCGGCGCTGCCGATGCCATCGGCCGAACCGGGCGAGCCGGCGGTGCCAGCGAAGGTCGTCACGACACCTGCAGGGGTGATCTTGCGGATCACATGGGAGCTGGGGTCGGCGACATAG
>JAPLTR010000778.1 GCA_026398065.1 Verrucomicrobiota bacterium
CCCGTCCAAAATATGCATCATTTGATCGCATGACGGCCAAGTTCACCTACTGGAAGGAGTCGGACGGCAAATATCTCGGCTACCTGAATTCCCATCCGGACCACTGGACCCAAGGCGAGGATATTGAAGACCTCAAGGCGCACCTGCGCGACCTGCACGAACTTTTTTCCGCCGAAGACATTCCCGGCATCCGCAAGGTGGCCGAGCTCGAGCTCGCATGAAGCGGCGCGACTTGGTCGCCGAGCTTCAGCTGGCGGGATGCGTACTGCTGCGGAACGGGGCCAAGCACGACATCTACCACAACCCCAAGAGCGGCCGATCGGAACCGGTGCCCCGGCACCGGGAAATCAACGAGTTTCTCGCGAAGAAGATCGTGAAATCGCTGACGCAGACGGAGCCCTGAAAAGCCCTCGCCCGCGCCTCAGGTCTCTTCCTTCAGGTGCGTCATCTCGAACTTCGGCGCGAGGATGTGCTGGAGGGCGAAGGCGAGGAGGTAGGCGCCGGCGCAGATCGCGAAGAGGATCGCATAGCCGCCGGAGATGTTGTCCTTCGCCTTGAAGACATCGAGGAGCTTGCCCGCCAGGATCGGGAAGGCGAAGCCCAGGCCCGAGCCCGCCATGCCGCCGAGACCGACGACCGACGCGACCGCGCGCTTCGGGAACATGTCCGAGGCCGTCGTAAACAGGTTGGCCGACCAGGCCTGGTGCGCCGCGCACGCGAGACCGATCAGGAGCACCGCAGTCCAGTCGCCCACACCCTTCACGAGGACGATCGGCAGCACGCCGCAGGCAAAGATGAACATGCCGGTCTTGCGCGCCCGGGTGACGGACCAGCCGGACTTCACCATCGCACCGACCAGCCAGCCGCCGAAGATGCTGAGCACCGTCGCCATGCCGTAGATGGTCGCGAGCATGTAGCCGCTCTGCTTGATGTCGAGGTGGCGCGTCTGCTTGAAGAAGTCCGGGAGCCACGTGAGGAAGAACCACCACACCGGGTCGGTGAGGGCCTTGGCGACGACGAAGGCCCAGGTCTGGCGGTAGCCGAGCAGCCCGCGCCAGGAAACCTTTTCGCCGTCGCGGCTCGTGTCGTCCTGGTCGCTGCGGATGTGCTCCAACTCGGCGGCGTTGGTCGCCTTGATCTTCTCCGGGACATTGTAGAACGGGAACCACAGGAACAGCCAGAGGAAGCCGGCGATGCCCGCGAAGATGAAGGCCCAGTGCCAGCCGAGCGACAGCGCGATGGCGGGCACGACGAGGGGGGCGATGATGGCGCCGACATTGGTGCCGGAGTTGAAGACCGCGGTCGCCGTCGCGCGCTCGCGCTTCGGGAACCACAGCGCGACCGCCTTGATCGCGGAGGGGAAATTGCCGCCCTCGCCGAGGCCGAGCGCGATGCGGGCCGCGTAGAAGCCGGTGATGCTCATCACAAGCGCGTGGCCGACGGCGGCGACGCTCCAGGCGGCGATCGACACGGCGTAACCGATCTTCGTGCCGTACTTGTCCACGAACCAGCCGAAGAACATCAGGCTGACCGCGTAGGAGAGCTGGAAGAACGCGTTGGTGTAGCCAAACTGCTCGTTCGTCCAGTGGAGCTGCTCGTCGAGGATCGGCTTGATCAGCGCGAGGATCTGCCGGTCGATGTAGTTGATCGTCGTGGCAAAGAAGAGGAGCCCGCAGACGACCCAACGGTAGTTGGTCGAGGGCTGGGTCAGGGAGGGGTTGGCGGACGACATAAGAGAGCGGGCAGACGAAGGGGTTGGCTGACGGTGCCGTCACCCCGCGCGATGGCGGGGGGCGGCGCGGGGGCGGGTTATTTGGAAAACTCGGGGGCGAGCGGGAGGCCGAAGTAGTCGCGGGCGTTGCCGAAGCAGATGTTCT
Source organism: Verrucomicrobiota bacterium (assembly GCA_026398065.1). Classification (GTDB taxonomy): domain Bacteria; phylum Verrucomicrobiota; class Verrucomicrobiia; order Opitutales; family Opitutaceae; genus GAS368. The sequence goes on from JAPLTR010000778.1 coordinate 1,878, forward strand.
TCACCATGCCGCCGACGAGCTTGTAATCCGACGGGATCTCGCCGCGGGCCATGTCGGCGCCGAGGAGATTGCAGAGCGTGCGGCGGAAATACTCGTGGCGCGGGTAGCTCACGAAGCTCCGCGAGTCGGTGATCATGCCGATGAAGCGCGAGAGGAGGCCGAGATTCGAGAGGGCGTTGATCTGCCACTCCATGCCCTCCTTCTGGTCGAGGAACCACCAGCCGCTGCCGAACTGCACCTTGCCGGGGATCGAGCCGTCCTGGAAATTGCCGATCATCGTCCCGAGGACGTAATTGTCGTTCGGGTTGTTGTTATAGAGGATCGTGCGCGGGAGCTGGTCGGTGGAGTCGAGCGTGTTGAGGTAGCGCGAGAGCGCGACGGCCTGCGGGAAATCACCGATGGAGTCGAAGCCGGTGTCGGGCCCGAGCTTGCCGAGGAGGCGGGCGTTGTTGTTGCGGAGCGCGCCGAGGTGGAGCTGCAGCGTCCAGCCGCGCGCCGCATTCCAGCGGCCGAACTCAAACATCAGGAAGGAGCCGAAGCGCAGGGCGTCCTCGGTCGAGGGGGTCTGGCCCGCGCGGACCGCGTCGAAGACGGCCTTGGCCTGGGCCACCGTGCAGGGCTCGGACAGGGCGTGCTCCAGACCGTGGTCGGAAACGCGGCAGCCGACGGCGTGGAAATCGTCATGGCGTTTTTTCAACGCGCTGAGCAGGTCGTCGAAGGTCTTGATGCCCGCCTTCACGCCCGCGGTGGCGGCGAGCTTGTCGAGCCAGGCGTTGTAGGCTTTCGGGTTGCCGACGGCGAGGGCCTTGTCGGGGCGGAACGCCGGATAGACGCGGGCCTTGAGCTTGCCGGGGTTCTTCGCGATCGCGACGTGATGATCGAGCGGGTCGGCTGGGTCGTCGGTCGTGCAGATGACGGCGACCTTGGAGCTGTTGATCAGGTCGTGGACGCGGGTCTTGGCGAGCTTCGTGTTGGCGAGCTTCCAGACCTTCTCGGCGGACTTGCCGTCGAGCAGGCCGTCGAAGCCGAAGTAGCGCTTCAGCTCGAGGTGCGACCAGTGGTAGAGGGGATTGCGCAGGGTGTGCGGGACGGTCTCGGCCCAGGCCTGGAACTTCTCCCGGGGCGTGCCGTCGCCGGTGACGTACTTCTCATTGACGCCGTTGGTGCGCATCGCACGCCACTTGTAGTGGTCGCCGCCGAGCCAGAGCTCCGCGAGGTCGGCAAACTGATGGTTCTTCGCGATCAGGTCGGGCGGCAGGTGGCAGTGGTAGTCGTAGATCGGCTCGTCCTTCGCGTAGCGGTGATAGAGTTCACGCGCCGGTTTCGTGGTCAGGAGGAAATCGTCGTGGATGAAGGAACTGGATTTCGGCATGGCGGAGGTATTTTTGGGAGCGGAGCGATCGTCGGCGTTTCGTGGATACGAGGCGAACCCTTACTTGGAAATATCGTTAAGCATCACGTCGAGCGAAGTGTAGCCGGAGAGGAGCTTATTCGCGGCGGCGCAAGTGGCGGCGGAGGCGAGGCCGGTGGTCTCGGCGAGGAAGACGATGTAGGTCGCGATGTTCTTCGAGAAGTTCAGGCGGCCCTCGTCGCTGATCGCATAGAAGCGTGCGCGCTGCTGGTAGCCCGCGGGGGTGTGGTCGCCGAGCGCGGCCTTGTCCGCGCGGCCGCCGGCGGCGAGCACGTGGAGGAAATTATACTCGAACCAGAACATGTGCTCGGGGCTCGGCGGCAGCGCCTCGAGCGCGGCGCGGGTGACGCCGGGATTGGCAAACACATCGGTGGCCTTGCCGGATTTCGAAAGCGCATCGGTGACGAAAATGCGCGCCATCTTCTGCTCGGTGGCGTCGGCGCTGAAGGAGCCGAGGAGCGCAAGTTCGAGGGTGAACTTGTACCAGTCGCGCCAGAGCGCCTGGTCGGCGGCGTTCTTCGAGGCGAAGAGCGCGCGGCCCATTTCGTAGGTGTAGCGGCCGCTGGTCTTGATCTCAAGGCGTCCGCCGGTGACCTGGCCCATGACCCGGTAGTTCTCGCCGGATTTGCCGGAGCCGGAGTGGAAGCCGATACTGGAGCCGAAAGCGCGGCACACCGTCCACTGGCGTTCGATGAGGACACGCAGGGCGGCGTTGTCCGGGTAGGGCATGTTTTTTTGAAAGCCGAAGGCCGGCGCGACGAAGTTGATCTTCATCCCGAGCGCCTCGCAGAGCGCGAGCATGATCGCGGTCGTCTCGGGCGTCGTGAGGCCGGGCAGTTCGTCGATCGAAAGCTCGCGGAGATACGCGCGGCCGACGTCGGTCGTGAAGAGCTTGGCGCGGGCGGCGGCGTACTTCTCGTCGCGGCGCTTCATCTTCTGCAGGGAGGGCCAGACGTAGGCGAGGAGCTTGGCGAAATCAGCCTCGTTGAGCGTGAGCCCGGCCTTGGCGACGCGCGCCTTGACGGTCGCGACGAGCGCGGCGGGGACATTGGCGGCCACCCACGCGGCGGCATCGTCGGCGACCTTGGTCTGCGCGAGCTCGGGCGAAAGATCGAAGGTGATGTAGCTCGCGAGCACGCAGCCGGTGACGAGCGCGTCTTCGCGCGAATCGAATTTCCCGCCGATGGGCTGGTGGTCGGCGTTGAAGCTCCACGGAATCCCGCGGCGATGGAAGCCTGTCTTCAGTTTCGAGAGGACGCAGCCGTGGCTCATGCCCTCGACGCTCTGGCCCTGGTGACCCTCGGGGACGTTGGTGCCGATGAAGGGGAACGGCACGGTGTCGAGCTTGCCGGCGAGCATCACGTCGGTGTCGTAGACGAGTTCGCGCGGGATGGAGTTCTGGTTCGCCGTCACGCCGAGGCTGAGGGCGCTCATCGCCCACTCGACCGCGGGCCAGTGCAGCGTGGTGAAGCGCGCGCCGATGCCGAGGGTGCTGCGGCCGAGCTGTTCGGCGGCCGTCGGGAACACCGTCGAGGCGGGATTGTGCGCCTGGATGAGGTTTTTGAGTTTGAGGAGATTGGCGAAGGTCGCGGGAAACACCGTCGTGCCGTCGGCGAGCGCCACGCCGTCGTGCAGCGCATCGGCCTTCTTCGCGTCGCCCTGCAGGCGCCACGCGCAGTCACCCTGGTGGTTTTCGAGGAGAGTGAAGGCGCCGGCGGCCGTCTCGACGCGGCTCTTGTCGTAAACCTTCACCGCTTTGCTGGCGCGCAACTCGTCGCGCAGGGCCGGCCAGTCGAGGCAGAAGTCCGGCGACACACACGGGTTCGTCGCGATGCGGAGTTTATTTTCGAGGAGGAAGCGATTGATGGCAGACATGGGGAGAACGCGTGAATAAAAATTGCCGCACATTCCCCCGCCCGTGACAAGGTTTGGTTGCGGATTAGGACACGCGTCCGCGTCTGACCGTCCGGCACCCGGACCCGCCGGTCCAGAAGCCGGGCTTATCGCCCTATTTCTCCCACGTCTCGCCCGCGTCCCGGATCAGCTGTTGCAGGAGCGGGAAACGCACCTCCCCAAAGTTGAGCGCGTAGCACAGCTTGCCATCGCGAAAGATCCACGTCGTCGGGAGCCAGGTCACGGGCAGGCCGAGGAAGCGGTCGAAGCGCTCGCCTTCCTTGCGCGAGGCATTGGGGTGCAGGAGGAGCTTGAAATTGGCCTGTGTGCCGACGCCGTTCTTTTCCAGCAGCGCGCGACCGTCGTCGTTGGACCAGGCGGTCACGAAGAGGAAGGTCGTCTCGGCGTTGGTGTCGATAAAGGTGCTCCAGCCGCTCTTCGCGAGGCCGGCCGTGCTGTGGGTGTTCCACGGCGCCCAGAAGTGTACCACGGTGACGCCCTTGCCCTTGATGGCCTCGGCGACCTGCTCCTCCTCGGTCTTGAAGGTCGCGGCGCGCGACTCCCCGACGCCGGCGGCGAAGCCCAGCGCCAAAACCACTGCCGTCAAAAATCCGCGAAACCATTTCATGCGCCGAGGCTAGGGCGGGGTTTTCCAGAGGCAACCGCGCACGGTGTCATTTTGGAGATTGCGCCCCCGCGCGCGGGCGGTGTTGTCGGCAGCTTTTCCTCGCATGTCCGCTGTCGCCTCCCCGGCCACCACCCAACCCAATCCCGACCATGTCCTCCGCCTCGCGGCCGAGCTGAACATCAAGGTCTTTCAAGTCGCGGCCACCGCGCAGCTCTTCGCCGAGGGCGCGACCGTGCCCTTCATCGCCCGCTACCGCAAGGAGGTCACCGGCGAACTCGACGAGGTGCAGGTCCTCGCCATCCGCGACCGCCTCGAACAGATGAAGGCCATCGACGAGCGCCGCGCCGCCATCCTCGGTTCGCTGAAGGAGCGCAACCTCCTCACCCCCGCCCTCGAGAAGGCCGTCAACGCCGCCGACACCCTCGCCGTCCTCGAGGACATCTACCTCCCCTTCCGCCCGAAGAAGCGCACGCGCGCCACCATCGCGAAGGAAAAGGGCCTCGAACCCCTCTCCGAACTCCTCTGGGCGCAGGACCCGACCACGGACGCCCTCGCCGCCGCTCAAGCCTACGTCGGCAAGGAATACACCGCCGACGACGGCAAAAATGTCGTCTCGAAAATCGCCTCCACCGACGAGGCCCTCGCCGGCGCCCGCGACATCCTCGCCGAGCGCATCAGCGACGACAAGGACGCCCGCGCCAAGCTCCGCGCTGTTTACCAGAAGGACGCCATCATTTCCTCGAAGGTTCTCACCGGCAAGGACAGCTCCGTCGAGGCCTCGAAGTTCAAGGATTATTTTGAGTGGAGCGAGCCCCTGAACAAGGCGCCCTCCCACCGCGTACTCGCGATGCGCCGCGGCGAGAAGGAACTGTTTCTCATGATGCGCGTGCAGCTCCCCGATGAGGCCACCGCCTTCGCCGAGGTGCAGCAGCTCTTCGTGAAGGGCAAGGGCTCCGCCGCCGACCAGGTCATCCTCGCCACGCAGGACGCCTGCAAGCGCCTCCTCTGCCCCGCGATGGAGACCGAGATGCGCCTCGAGTCGAAGAAGCGCGCCGACGAGGCCGGCATCAAGGTCTTCGCCGACAATCTCCGCGAGCTCCTCCTCGCCGCCCCGCTTGGGCAAAAAGCCGTCATGGCCATCGACCCCGGCATCCGCACCGGTTGCAAGGTCGTGATCCTAGACCGCCAGGGCAAACTCCTCCACAACGACGTCGTCTTCCCCGACCGCATGGAGGTCGAGGCCAAGGAAAAGCTCACCGGCTTCGTGAAGTTCTTCAACGTCGAGGCCGTGGCCATCGGCAACGGCACCGCCGGCCGCGAGACCGAGGCCTTCGTCCGCACGCTCGGCCTCTCGCCCGCGATCCCGATCGTGATGGTCAACGAGTCCGGCGCCTCGATCTACTCCGCGAGCGATGTCGCCCGCGAGGAGTTCCCCGACCACGATCTCACCGTCCGCGGCGCCGTCTCCATCGGCCGCCGCCTGATGGACCCGCTCGCCGAACTCGTGAAGCTCGACCCCAAGAGCATCGGCGTCGGCCAGTACCAGCACGACGTCGACCAGGCCGCGCTCAAGCGCTCGCTCGACGACACCGTCGTCAGCTCCGTGAACGGCGTCGGCGTCGAACTCAACACCGCCTCGAAGCAGCTCCTTAGCTACGTGTCCGGCCTCAACGCAGCGACCGCCGCCGCCATCGTCGCGCGCCGCAACGAGAAGGGCCCCTTCAAGTCCCGCGCCGATCTCAAGGATGTCCCCCGCCTCGGCCCCAAGGCCTTAGAGCAGGCCGCCGGCTTCCTCCGCATCCGCGACGCCGAGCACCCGCTCGACGCCAGCGCCGTCCACCCCGAGCGCTACCCGCTCGTGGAAAAAATGGCCGCCGATCTCGGCGCGACCGTCGCGGATCTCGTGCGCGACGGAAAACTCCGCGCGAAGATCAAACTGGAGAACTACGTCACCGCCGAGGTCGGCCTCCCCACCCTCACCGACATCATGGCCGAGCTCGCCAAGCCCGGCCGCGACCCGCGCGAGAAGTTCGAGGTCTTCGCCTTCTCCGCCGAGGTGCACCAGCCGAGCGACCTGAAACCCGGCATGAAGCTCCCCGGCATCTTGACCAACGTGACGGCGTTCGGCGCCGTCGTGGACCTCGGCGTCCACCAGGACGGCCTCGTCCACGTCTCGCAGCTCGCCGACAGTTTCGTGAAGGAGCCCTCCGCCGTCGTGAAACCGGGGCAGAAGGTCCAGGTCACCGTCACCGAGGTCGACCTCCCGCGCAACCGCATCGCCCTCTCGATGCGCAGCAATCCCACGCTCGGCCCCAAGACCGCCAACACCGGCAGTCCCGGTGGTCAGCGCGGCCCCGGCGGCCCGCGTCCCAGTGGAGGGGCGCCCGCCGCCCCGCGTGCGCCGCAGGCGGTCAACAACGACTGGTTCGCGGCCGCGCTGAACAAGAAGCGCTGACCGGTGGCGGCCGCCGCCGCGTCTCCGCATCTCATAAGATTGTCCGCCCCGTTCTTGCGCACGGGCCAGACACAACCCGCCCTTATCGCCTACGCGCGCCGCGCTGCATCTGGAATTTTGCCCGCATATTCCATTCAACCTTTTTCGCCGGATGGAGTCTACTCCGGTGCATGCCCAATACAAAAAACTCCACCTCCAGCCCCGAAACTCTCGCCAGCAAAATCATCGTCCGCGGCATCCATCTCGAACTCACCGAGGCCATCCGTGCCGCCGCCACGGAAAAAACCTCCCGGCTCCTCCGTCACAACGACCACATCATCCGCGTGCGGATCGATCTGGAGCACGACCACGCCAAGGGCGACCCCGTGTCCTACGTCGCCAAGGGCCACGTCGAGATCGCCGGCCCCGACCTGATCGCCAGCGTCACCAGCGACGACGCCTACAAGTCCCTCGACCTGCTCGTCGACAAGCTCGACCGGATGATCCGCGAGCGCAGCCGCCATCGGGCCGACCGCCGGAACAACCGGCCCGAGGGCGAAGAATTCCGCGACCTCCTCGCGCCGGCTCCGGCGGAGTAAACCGCGGAAACACGTCACGCACGTGAGTAATTGAAAAAGGGCGGACTTCGGTCCGCCCTTTTTCGTGCTCCGGGTTCGCCCCGGCCGCCGGCTCACCGGTACGGCTGGTGCAGCTCGACCGGCTTGCTCTTCGCGCGCAGCCGCAGGTTCAGCATCTCCCCCGCAAACGCGAAGGACATGGAGAAGTAGATGTACCCTTTCGGGATGTGCTGGCCCAGCGCCTCGCCGACCAGCGTCACACCGATCAGAATTAGGAAACTCAGCGCGAGCATCTTGAGCGTCGGGTGGCGGTTGACGAAGTCGCTGATCGCGCCCGCAAACACCAGCATCACACCCAGCGCGATCACGACCGCCGTGATCATGATCCACAGGTGGCTCGCCATGCCGACGGCCGTGATGACCGAGTCGAGGGAGAAGACGATGTCGAGCAGCAGGATTTGCACGATGGCCGCCTTGAACGAGGCGACCTTGCCGCCGGCCGTCGAGTGCCCGTCCGCGCCCTCCAGCTTCTCGTGCACCTCGACCACGCTCTTGCCGATGAGGAAGAGGCCGCCGAGGAGGAGGATCAGGCTCTTGCCCGTGATGTCGGCGTGCAGCACCGGCAGCACGAAGAGCACCTTGGTCAGGCTCATCAGCCACGAGATGCTGCACAGGAGCAGAATGCGTGTGATCAGAGCCAGGGCCAGGCCGAGCTGGCGGGCCTTGGCCTGCTGCTCCTTCGGCAGCTTGCCGGCGAGGATCGAGATGAAGATGATGTTGTCGATGCCCAGCACGATCTCCAGCCCGGTGAGCGTGAGGAGCGAGATCCAGACCTGGGGGTCGGCGAGAAATTCCATAGTGCGGGCGATTCAGAGCGCCCCCGCCCCCTGAGCAACCCGAAGCGGCGTGGAATTCCCTGGTCTGTTTCCAACCTCGCGCCAATCCCGGCTCTGCCGCTTCCGCTCGACTCGGCTTCGGCCGCCGCCTTCGCTGGCGGCATGTCCGCTTCTGCTTCTCCCGCCGGCCAGAAACCGTCCTGGCTCCGACCGTCGCTCGACTGGCTGCTCGTCTTCGTCCCGGTCGCGTTTGCGCTGCGCTATGTTCCGTCGTGGCAAAACCAGACGGCGCTCTTCATCGTCTCGGCCCTCGCGATCATTCCGATCGCCGGGTGGATGGGCCACGCCACCGAACAGCTCGCCCACCGCATGGGCGAAGGCATCGGCGGCCTGCTCAACGCCTCTTTCGGCAACGCCGCCGAGCTCATCATCGCCCTGATGGCCCTCCGCGCCGGCCACATCGAGGTGGTCAAGGCCTCCATCACCGGTTCGATCATCGGCAATCTCCTCCTCGTCCTCGGCGTGTCCATCTTTGCCGGCGGCGTCCGCTACAAGCAGCAGCGGTTCAACAAGACGGCCGCCCGCGCCTCCTGCACCGCGCTCATCCTCGCCGCCGCCGCGCTCGTGGTCCCCACGGTGTTTCACCAGACGGCCGCACAAAGCCCCGGCGGCTGGACGCCCCAGGCCGAGCAGAACCTCTCCCTCGCCATCGCCATCATCCTCATCGCGACCTACGGCGCGATGCTGGTCTTCTCCCTCGTCACGCACAAACAGCTCTTCGTCGGTGGCGAGGCCGATATCGGCGACGACCGGGTGGGCAACACCGACGAGACCCACACCGAGGCCCCCTGGTCGGTCGGCAAGGCGGTCGGCGTGCTGCTCGGCGCCACCGTCGCCGTCGCCTGGGTCTCCGAGTTTCTCGTCGGGGCCGTCGAGGCCGCGCAACACTCGCTCGGTGTCACCGAGACCTTCGTCGGCGTCATCATCGTCGCCATCGTCGGCAATGCCGCCGAGCACTCCACCGCGATCACGATGGCGCTCAAAAACAAGATGGACCTCGCCCTCGGCATCGCGGTCGGCTCGTCGCTCCAGATCGCCCTGTTCGTCGCGCCCGTGCTCGTATTCGCCAGCTACGGCTTTTCGCACCGGCTCAACCTCGAGTTCACCATCCCGGAGATCGTCGCCGTGGTGATGGCCGCGTTTGTGACCGACCAGATCGCCGGCGACGGCGAGAGCAACTGGCTCGAGGGCGTGCAGCTCCTCGCGCTCTATCTCGTGCTCGGGGTGCTGTTCTACTTCCTCCCGGCCGTGGCGCACTAGCCCCGGTCTCCGGCGCCGGACGGGGCGCCCGGCATCCGATCCGCCAACATTCCCTCAAGCTGGCCCCGCATGTGCTGTCTCCCGATCCATTTGCACCTTTCGGCCGTCTCGCTTCCGTAGGCGGCTGTCTCCTCCCATGGTCCATCCTGATACCGAACTGCGTTTCGTCAGCCCCGAAATTGGCTGGGGCGTCTTCGCCACCCGGCCAATCCCCCGCGGCACGATCGCCTGGGCGCTCGACGCGCTCGACCAGCGGTTCAACGCCGTCGAACTGGCCGCCCTGCCCCCTTACGCCCGCGCCCAGCTCGACAAGTACTCCTACGTGGACTCCCGCGGCGACCACATCCTCTGCTGGGATCACGCCCGCTTTTTCAACCACTCCTGTGCCGCCAACTGCCTGAGCGTCGGCTACGATTTCGAGCTCGCCGTGCGGGACATCGCGGCGGGCGAAGAACTCACCGACGACTACGGTACGCTCAATCCCGCCGAACCCTTCCCGTGCTGCTGCGGCGACGCCACCTGCCGCGGCCAGGTGCAGCCCGACGACCACGCCCGCATCGGCGACACGTGGAACCAGCTCGCCCGCGACGACTTCTTCCTCATCCGCACCGTGCCGCAGCCGCTCTGGGACGTCGTCGCCGAGCGCCCCGTCATCGAGGCCGCCCTTGACGACCCCAACCGCCTGCGCTCGATCCACCACCACTTCGCGGCCCTGCGACGCGCCGATTCCGCGGCCCGCCGGTAGGGAGGTCCCTACCGCCCTGCACCGCCCGCGCCCTGCGTCACACCCCGATCCACGCCAGCCCCGCGCGTAACCACAAAGGAATGACAAACACCCCGAGCGCCGTGGTCCCGAGCACGATCTGCACGGCCGTGCGCGGATGGCCGCCGTACATGCGCGAGATGATGATCGAGATCACCGCCACGGGCATCGCCGCCTGCACGATCATGACACGTTTCAGCTCGATCGAGCACGGCAGGTATTTCGCGACCAGCAGCATCACCACGGGCAGCAGGCCCAGGCGCAGCGCCACCGCGGCGCCCGTCACCTTCGCGTCGAAGAGTTCGCGCGGCTCGTTGAGATAGTTGGCGAGGTTCACCCCCGTCATGATGAGCCCGAGCGGGATCGCGCAGACCGCGAGCGCGTGCACGGTGTCCGTCACCAGCGACGGCAGCTTCGGCGTGATGCCCGCGAGGTTGCAGATCACCCCGAGCACGAGCGTGATCATCACCGGGCTCACGAGTTTTCGCCACCCCTCGCGCAGTGACAGCCCGCTCAACACCAGCACGCCCACCGTCCAGATCGCGATCTCGACGCCCACGTTGTGCACGAGCAGCACGCCGCGGCTCTCCGGCCCCCACATTCCCGCCATGATCGGCAGCGGCAGGTACCCGTAGTTGGTCACGCCGACCGCCAGTGCAAACGTCCGCAGGCCCGTGCCCACGTGCAGCCCGATGGCCTTCGCCACGAGCAGGCCCGCGCGGATGCCGATGAACGTCATCGCAAACCCCACGAGTGGCGGCAGCAGGAGGTTTGCCGGCTCCCGCAACGTCGCATTCCCCGCCACCGTTTCAAAAATCAGGCACGGATAACACAGGTTCACCACGAGCCGGATGAGGCTCGTCTCCGCCTCCCCCTCGACCCAGTGCACGCGCCGCACCACGACCCCGATCGCGATCAGCGCGAACACCGGGAGCACGAGCAGCAGGAGTTGCCAGTAGGACATCATGGAAGAATCCGCCATCACACCGCGCCACGACCCGCGCGGCAAGCCGCGAGCGACCGCGGAATGCCGAACTGTCTGGTAGCTGCGAGCGTGAGCGAGTGGCGGTCTGTCCACTCGCTCACGCTCGCAGCCACGCCCGGAAGATCAGCGCCGAACAAGACGCGCTTCCAGTTTCCTCGGTAGTCGCAAATACACCCGCCTCCATCTCACGGATTTTCTCAGGCCTTGTCCTTGATCTGGTATATCTCCGGCGAGCAAATCACCGTTTCAAAGCGCCGCTCCTTCGCCACATATCGGAACACTCCTCGGATCTGCACCGTGCCTTCATCCGCCCCGGCCTGATCGTTTTGTCGAATCGCGGTCCCGGTGACAACGAGTTCGCGCACCCCGTCGCCGTCAACGTCCTGCCATTCACATCTCAAGAGACCATTTCGAAAAACCAAGCCGTCTGCATGCGAATCAAAAACACGGATCGCCAAACCCGGGAGCGTCAGCAAGCCGTTTCCATTCGTCGTGATCTCGAAGGTCAGATCGACGAAAATGCCCTTACCAAGATCAATTCGGTTTTTGGCAGAGGAAGGAGCCTCAGCGTCGACCCGCGCCCTCGGATCGGGCCAGAGGAACGCCGCGTCGTTTCCGAAAGCGTATCCGGCGATAACTAACCAAAAGCCCAAAATTCGTTTTCTCATTCTAAATCCTCACCCCGCCATCCCCTGCCCCGCCAGCCACCCCGTCGTCCACGCGGCCTGGAAATTAAACCCGCCCGTCACGCCATCCACATCCAGCACCTCACCCGCGAAGTACAGCCCCGGGCACACGCGGCTCTCCATTGTCTTGAAATCCACTTCCGCGAGCTTCACGCCGCCGCACGTCACAAACTCGTCTTTAAACAGACTCTTCCCAACCACCTTGAGCTCCGCCGCCGTCAGCTGCGTCGCGAGCGTGCCGAGCGCGGCGTTGCCGACTTGGGCCCAGGGCGTCGTGGGCGGAATGCCCGCCGAGCTCACCAGCCGTTCCCAGAGGCGCTGCGGCATCGCGAGCGGGCTCCACGTCGCGATCTGCTTTTTCGGATTCTTTTCCCGCACGGCCGACAGCTCGCGCACGAGCGATTCGCGCGTGTGCGGCGGCGCCCAGTTGACCATGAGCATGAACTCGTAGTTTGCCGACGCCAGTTCGCGCGCGCCCCACGCCGAGAGCTTCAGGATCGCCGGGCCGCTCAGGCCCCAGTGCGTGATCAGCGTCGGCCCGTCGGTGCGCAGCTTCGTGCCCGGCACGCTCACCACCGCGTTTTCCACCGACACACCCGACAGCCCGATCAGCCGCGCATCGTCGATGTGAAACGTGAAGAGTGAGGGCACCGGCGGCTCGATCGTGTGGCCGAACGACTGCGCGATCGTGGGCCCCGCCGAGGATTTGTTGCCGCCGGTCGCGAGCAGCAGCCGCTCGCAGCGCACGCCGGAATTGTCCGTCAGCGTCAGCCAGAAATCCGCGCCCGCGCGCTCCACCTTGCGCACGCCCATGCTCGTCACGACCTTCACGCCCGCCGTCTCCGCCGCCCGCGTGAGGCAGTCGACGATGGTCGCCGACTCGTCCGTGACGGGAAACATCCGGCCGTCGTCCTCGGTCTTCGTCTCCACGCCGCGGTCCGCGAGCCACGCAATCATGTCGCGCGGCTGGAAGCGGTGAAACGCCCCGAGCAGTTCGCGCCCGCCGCGCGGGTATTTTTTCACGAGCTCGCGCGGCTCGAAACAGGCGTGCGTGACATTGCAGCGCCCGCCGCCCGACACCCGCACCTTGGCCAGCGGATGCGCCGTGGCCTCGTAGATCGTGACGTCGCCGCCCGCGCCGAGTTTTTCCGCGCAGGAGATGGCCGCGAAAAAGCCCGCCGCCCCGCCCCCGACCACCACCACGCGCCGTTTGTCCGTCATCCCCGCACGCTGCGCGGCGCACCGGCCAAAGCGAAACGAAAAATTTCCGCGCTCCGCCACCTTTACCAGGCCCACTCATTTTAACCACGGATTGCGCGGATATCGCGGATACCTCCCGACCCTCTTCCTTCTTTTCCGTCATCCGCGCCATCTGCGTAATCCGCGGTCAAAAACCCGATCCTTCGCCTCCGGGCACAAAAAAGGCCGGCGCGGGCTGCAATCCGCGACGGCCAACACCAACCCCTGACAATTTATGGGAGAAGCTCAGTTCTGCTTCTTCTTCTTGCCGCCGCCGGGGCCGCCCTGCGGCATGGCGTCGAACTTGGCCTGCTGCTCGGCGGTGAGGACCGCGCGGACTTCCTTCTGGGCGGCTTGGCGGATCGCCATGCCCTTTTCGCGGCGCTCTTCCTGCGGGATCGCCTGCATGTCCTTGGCGGACTTCTCATAGATCGCCGTGATCTTGGCCTTCTGGTCGGCCGTCAGGGTGCCAACGGCCTCCTCGAGGCGGGTGATCTGCTGCTCAGGGCTCATTTGGCCGCGACCCTTCTTTTCCTGGGCGGATGCGGTGGTGACGAACGCCAGCATGCTCAGGGCAAGGGCGGAGATGATGATTTTGACAGATTTCATGGATGAATGCGGAAGAAATATTCCGTAACGGGTTATTTTTGAGGGGGTGAGGCCCGGCTGCGATCGCAGCGGGTTCGGGGGGCAAGACGCCCCGGCCAGTCGAGGGTTTCGCGATTTCTTGCACAAGCTTGCGGCGCCTCCCCCCGGCCCCCACCGTTCCCGCCCATGATTGAGGTCTCCGGTCTTTTCAAACGCTACGCCTCATTTACCGCCGTAAATGACCTGTCGTTCACCGTCCAACCCGGTGAGGTCCTCGGTCTCGTCGGTCCGAATGGCGCGGGCAAGACCAGCACGCTCCGCTGCCTCGCCGGCATCATCCCCGCCTCCGGAGGCGAGGTCCGCATCGCCGGTCACGATATCCGCACCGACCCCGTCGCGGCTAAACGCGCCCTCGCCTTCTTCCCCGACGAGCCCCGGCTGTTCGACTATCTCACCGTCCGCCAGCATCTTAACTTCGTTGCCCGTATCTACGGCGTGGCCGACCACGAGACGGTCGCCGAGCCCCTCCTGGAGGAACTCGAGATCGCCGACAAAGCCGACCAGCTCCCCGGCGAGCTCTCCCGGGGGATGAAGCAGAAACTCGCCATCGCCTGCGGCCTCCTCCACGGCCCGCGGGTGATGTTTTTCGACGAACCCCTCACCGGACTCGACCCCCTCGGCATCCGCCGGATGAAGGACTCGATCCTCAAGCGGGCCCGCGACGGGGCCGCCGTCGTCCTCAGCTCACACCTCCTGCACCTGCTGGAGGAGGTCTGCACCCACGTGCTGATCATGAAGCAGGGCAACAAGATCGCGCACGGCACCCTCGCCGAAATCGCCGCCCAGTTCGCCAACGGTGAGACCGGCGTCAGCCTGGAAGAGATCTTCCTGCGCGCCACCGGCGGCTCGGAGACCTGAGCCGGCGTCACGTTCGCCCTACCTTCCCGCGATGCTCGGCGCCCTCCTTTACCTTCGGCTCACCTCGCTGAAGAACCAGATCGTCACCCGCGCCAAACGGCTTCGGCAGCCGAAATACTTCCTCGGGGCCCTCGCCGGCCTGGCCTATTTCTATTTCATCTTTTTCCGCCATCTCGGGGGCCCGCCCGGTGGCCGCGGCACCAAGCGCGCCGCCGCCGCCCAGGCGCTCAACACCCTGCCTGCGCCCGAAGCCCTCGCCGCCACGCTGCCGCTCGTCGCCGCCTTCGGGGCGCTCCTGCTGCTGGTCATCGCGGTGCTGGCCTGGCTGCTGCCGTCGGACCGGAGCCTCCGCTTCACCGAGGCCGAGATCGCCTTTCTGTTTCCCGCCCCCGTCACACGCCGGGCCCTCATCAACTTCAAGCTCCTCAGCTCCCAGTTTTCGATTCTGTTCACCTCGCTGTTTTTCACACTCATCTCGAACCGCTGGAGCTTCCTCGGGGGCAATGCCGTGATGCACGCCTTCGGGTGGTGGTTCGTGCTCTCCACCCTGAACCTCCACTACACCGGCGCCGCGCTCACGATCTCGCGCCTGAGCGCGGGCGGCGTGAGCCCGCGGCGCCGCCGGCTGCTGGTGCTCGGGGGCGTCCTGCTCGTCATCTTCGCCACGCTCGCGTGGGTCTGGAGCGATCTCCGCTCGCCCGACGACGAGGATGTCGCGGGCTTCGCGCCGTTCACCCACTACCTGCTCGGCATCCTCGACCACGGCGTGCTCGGGGCCCTCCTGATCCCCTGCAAGTTCATCCTCGGCCCCTTCCTCGCCCCCGACGCCCGCGCCTTCTTCTTCGCCCTCGCGCCCGCGCTGCTCGTCGTCGTCGGGCACTACGCCTGGGTGCTGCGCCTCGAGTCCGTCTCCTTCGAGGAGGCCTCCCTCGCGCTCGCCGAGAAACGCGCCGCCGCCGTCGCCGCGGTCCGCGAGGGCAAGCACCCCTTCGGCCTCGTGCAGAGCAAGGGCCGCCCCGCGCCGTTTTTCCTCGCCGACACCGGCCGACCCGAACTCGCCTTCCTCTGGAAAAACCTCCTCTCCACACTCCCGTATTTCAACGTCCGCGTGTTCGCCATCGCCGCCGCCGTCATCCTCGTTGGCAGCCGCTGGTTCCTCGGTGAGTCCCCGGCCGATCAGGCCCTCCGTGCCGGCGTGATGATCTTCGCGGTTTTCGCCGCCGCCTACATTCTCGTCTTCGGCCCGCACCTCGCCCGGCAGGATTTGCGCAGCGACCTGCAAAATGCCGACGTCCTCAAGACCTATCCGCTCCCCGGCTGGCAGCTCCTGCTCGGCGAGATGCTCACGCCCCTCGTGATCCTCACCGGCCTGGCGTGGCTCGCCCTGTTCGCCGCGGTCCTCGCCTTCCCCACGGCCGGCCGCTTCGCCTCCTCGCTCGCCCCGGGCGTCAAGCCCGCCCTCGCCCTCGGGCTCGCCGTCCTCACGCCGCTCCTCAGCGCCCTGCAGCTCCTCGTCCTCAACGGCGCGACCCTGATCTTTCCCGCCTGGTTCCAGGCCACGCGCGGCAACACCGGGGGCGGTGGCATCGAGCTCATGGGTCAGCGGCTGATCTTCTTCGTCGGCCAGCTTCTGGTGATGCTGGTCGCCGTCCTCCCGGCGGCTCTCGGCGGCGCTTCGGTGTTCGGCCTCATCTGGCTCGGGTTTAACCTCGCCGGCCACGCGCCGCTCGCCACCGCGCCCGGCCTCGTCTGCGCCGCGCTCGTCATCCTCGTCGTCCTCGCCGCCGAAATCGCCTGCGCCCTCTGGTGGCTCGGCCAGCGCTTCGAACGCCTCGACGTCTCCGCCGAACTGCGCCCGTGACCCACGCCCAGCTCACCGAAATCGCCGCCGCCGCCGTCGGCGCCGCCCAGCGCCAGCTCCCGCCGGAGATCCGGCCGCTCGCCCGCGGCGTCCCCGTGCACTATGAGCGCCTGCCCGCCGCGGACGTCATCGCCGACGGTTTCCCCGACGACATCCTCGGTCTCTTCACCGGCAGCGCCCACGGCCAGGAACTCGCCGCCGACAACCCCGCGCCCGCCCAGATCCTCCTCTACGTCGACAACCTCTGGGACTACGCCGAGGACGACCTCGAGGTCTTCCGCGACGAGGTCCGCCTCACCTACCTCCACGAGCTCGGCCACTATCTTGGCTGGGACGAGGACGACCTCACCGCCCGAGGGCTGGATTGAGCCCCGGAGCGGCGGGAGAGGGTTTGCGCCCTTCCCATCCGTCCCGGTTGTGAGGAACCACCCCCACTCCGCGCTTTCCAAGTCCGTCCTGCCGTGCATACATCTCGGATCAATTTAGCCTTTTAGCCTCGTCATGAAGAAATTCCTGCTCCTGTCCCTCCTCGCCCTGTTCGGTACCGCCATGGTGCGCGCCGAAATCACGCGCGCCGACCTCGTTGAACGCGTCGAATCCTGCGAGGCGATCCTCCAGCAGTTCGTCAACGTCCGCGACCCCATCATCCACCGCGACGCGCTCAAGGCCGCCAAGGCCATCGTGATCGTCAACCAGTTCAAGGCCGGCATCATCCTGGGCGTGAAGGACGGCTACGGCGTCATCATGGTCAAGAACAACGGTCGCTGGAGCCTGCCCGTCCTCATCAACGCCGGCGAAGCCAGCCTCGGCCTCCAGCTCGGCGCCAGCGCCGTGCAGAGCGTCTACATCATCACCGACACCAACACCCCCAAGCTCCTCTTCAAGCAGCGCTTCAACGTCGGCGTCGACGCCAAGGCAGTCGCCGGCCCCAAGGCCGCCCAAGCCGAGAGCTTCAGCGCCGAGATCCTCCGCACGCCGATGCTCGTCTACACGAAGTCGGCCGGCCTCTACGCCGGCGCCACGGTCAAGGCCGGCCACCTCTCGCGCGACGACAAGGCGAATTTCAAGCTCTACAACACGCAGTACACGATGCCCGAGCTCCTCTACAGCGACTGGGTCAAGCCCGTCCAAGAGGTGCAGCCGTTGATGAACCTGATCCAGAGCGTGGCCCCGTAAGGTCGCGCGCCCGGGGCGCCCTCCGCCTCAGTCACCCTCCTCCCATGATCACCGGCTTCCACCACGTCTGCGTCAAAACCCGCGACTGGGACCGCACGATGGCGTTCTACAAGGACACCCTCGGCTTCGTGGAAAAGATCGCGTGGCGCGCCGCGCCGCAGCGGGCCGTGATGCTCAACGCCGGCGACGGCAACTACCTCGAGGTCTTCGAGGACCTCGCCTACACGCCCGCGCCGAACGGCGCCGTGGTCCACTTCGCGCTCCGCACGTCGCAGCTCGACGAGGTCGCCGCCCGCGTCCGCGCCACCGGCGCGAAGATCACGATGGAGCCCAAGGACGTCACGATCGCGACGACCAACGCCCACGTGCCCGTCCCGATCCGCATTTTCTTCTGCGAGGGCCCGAGCGGCGAAATCATCGAGTTCTTCCAAAATTCGCTCACGTGAGCCCGGCTCCCGCCACGCCGCCGCCCGCCCCTCCCACCGCCCGCCCCCGCACCGGCGCCTACCTCGGCGTCGCCGCCCTCGTCCTCCTCGGCACCGCGCTCTTCGCCACCGCCGCCGTCGCCCAGGTGCGCCGGAAGGAAAACGCCCCGCCCGCCACCGTGCTTGGACTGCCCGCGTGGCAGATCGCGGCCGCCGGTTTCGTCAGTACCCTCGCTGGCGGCCTCTGGCTCCGCCGCCTCGTGTAGGCCGCCCGCTTGCGGGCGCTCTTCGTAAAAGCACGCGCGAGTTCGCGGCCTAACCCCGCTCCTCGCGGATCCACGCCACCACTTCGGCCAGCGCCGCCTCCGCGACGATCGCCTGCGCCTCGGTGCGCGACGCCCCGGGGCACTCC
This sequence comes from Verrucomicrobiota bacterium, assembly GCA_026398065.1. Lineage (GTDB taxonomy): Bacteria > Verrucomicrobiota > Verrucomicrobiia > Opitutales > Opitutaceae > GAS368. The sequence continues at coordinate 20,031 of JAPLTR010000778.1, forward strand.
ACGCGCCCGTGCCGCATTGAAAATTTTCCGCGCGCCCCGCGGCGGGCCAACGCCCACCACGCAAACGGCGCCTCCACCCCGTCCGCCGCCGAGGGCTCCGCATAGCCGGTCGTCGCCACGCCCACGTCCGCCCCGAACAATTCACAGACACCCCGGGCCATCGCCTCCGCCACCGCGGCCGACACACAGTTGACCCGCTTCGCCGCCGCGCGGTTCACGCCGAGCAGCTTGACCTTCTGCTGCAGCGAGTACGCCGTCACGCCGCCGAGGAAGAAATCCGACGCGCCCGACACCGCGGCGACCCGCGCCTGCACGTGCCCCGCGGTCAGGCTCTCCGCCACCGCAAGCGTGAGCCGCGGCTCCGCCAGCATCAGCGTTTTCAATTCCGCCGCCGTCACCGGCACCACCCGCGTCCGCCCGCCGCTCATTTCAGCTCCAGTCCCACCGGGCAGTGGTCGCTGCCCAGCACGTGCGGCTCGATCCAGGCGCGCTTGAACCGCGGCTTCAGCGCCGCCGACGCCATGACGTAGTCGATGCGCCACCCGATGTTCCGCTCGCGCGCGCCGGCCCGGTATGTCCACCAGCTGTAGTGGCCCGGCCCCTTCTCGAACTCGCGAAACGTATCCACAAAGCCCGCACCGACAAAGTTCCGGAACCCCTCCCGCTCCTGGTCCGAGAACCCGGGGTTGCCCACGTTCTCCTTCGGCCGGGCAAGATCGATCTCCTCGTGCGCCACGTTCAGGTCGCCGCAGAACACCACCGGTTTTTTCTTCTCCAGCTTTTTCGCGTAGGCCAGCAACGCGCGGTCCCACTCCTGGCGGAACCCGATGCGCACCAGCTCCGGCTGCGCGTTCGGCACGTACACGCCGATCACATAGCAGTCGTCGAACTCCGCCGTGATCGCCCGCCCCTCCGCGTCATGCGCCGCCGACCCGAGGCCGCGCGTCACCGCAAGCGGCTTCCGCCGCATGAAGAGCGCCGTCCCGCTGTAGCCCTTTTTCTCCGCCGCGTTCCAGGCCACCTCGTAGCCGCCCGGCCAGGCGACATGCTGCACGTCCCCCTCCGTCGCCTTCACTTCCTGCAGGCAGATGACATCGGCCTTCGCCGCCGCCATCCAGTCGATCAGGCCCTTGCCCAGCGCCGCTCGCACACCGTTCACGTTCCAGGAGAGGATTTTCATCGCGCGCGGTTCAACGCCACGTCCGCCCCGGGTGCAAACCGTTTCGCTTGGCCGCCCGTCCCGCTCCCCGACCGTTCGCCCCCCGGCCCCTTGCCGCCGGCCGCTTTCCCGCTCAGTTTCCCGCACCATGAAAACCGCCGCGGTCCTCTTCGCCCTCCTCGCGCTCGCCGCCGCCCGCGCGCAGCCCGCCGCCGAAATCAAGGGCTTCGCCCCGGTCTCGGTCTCCTCCGCCAACTACCGGGAGACCCCGTGGGACAAGCTCTCCGCGCAAGTCCACCGCCCGAACACCCTCAACCCGGCCCCCCGCGAAGTCGCCCCGCTCGCCGCCCCCAGATACTTCGTCTTCATTCCCGGTGAGATCTTCCCGGCCGACCTCAAGTATGAGGCCGTCTGCGAACTCCTCGCCACCGCGCTCGCCCAAAAGAACTACCTCAACGCGGCCGACTCCGCCGGCCGGATCGCCGAGCCGCAGAAGGTCACCCTCATGCTGCGGGTGAACTACGGCGTCTCCCTCTGGCGCAACCCCGTCGTCCGCACCGAGCACATCACCTGGGACGAGGGTCTCGTCGGCAAGGTCCATGACGCCCGCAGCCTCACCCACCTCGGCGGCGATGTCGCCTGGGACTCCCGCGCGGGTGGCAACGACGATGCGCTCGACGCCGGTGCAAAAAACGCCGCCAACACCAGTTCCTTCTTCGGCTCCGGCGGCGGCGGCGCGACCGGCACCGCCGTCATCAACACCACCAGCGCCGCCGGCTCCACCTACGACAGCACACGCGATTTCAACCTGATCGTGGTCGACGCCTTCGACTACGCCGAACTCAAGTCCAAGGGCAAATCCGCCAAGGCCCTCTGGACCACCTTCGTCGCCGCTCCCGTCCAGCATGGCCAGAAATTCTCCCAGGCCCTCACCGCCATGCTCCGCGCCGCCGCCCCCTACTGGGGCGAGACCACGTCCGGCCTGCAGATCTTCAACGACGCCCGCGCCGAGGTCCGCATCGGCGAAGCCGTCGAGGTGAAGGACCCGCAAAAGAAGTAGGGCGGACTTCAGTCCGCCCGGTTCGCCTCGGCCACGGCAATCTCGCCCTATCAGGTCATAGGCATCGGATTTTGCCGGAGAAAATGCTTCCTCTCCGATCCCCCTGTTTCCTCCTGTAAAGTCCTCTGAGGATCAGAGCCCGACTACCGCGCACTGTCACGAAGGGTATCCGTGTTCATCCGTGGTTAAAAACGGCCGCTGTGACCCTTCCCCGCGCCCTCCACTGTACGACCACAGGCCACACGTTCCGGTTGCCAACTTCCCGCAACTCTCAACCCTTGGCCCCTACTTTTCCGCCATCGCCCATGTCCGCCTTCGTTCCTCTCCCTCTCGGTCACCGCATCCCGGCCAGCCCGCACGCCGTCTCCTGCAGCCTGCCCACCATGCGGTCCGTTCGTGGCTACGAGGAGAAGGATCCTGCGATCACGAAGCACCTCACCTCCGGCTACCCGCGCTTCGTCGTCCACCCCTTTTCCCGCCAGCTCGGCGCGCACTTCCTTTCGACCATCCCCGCCCTCGCCGGCCGCACGCTCTGGCTCACGAGCTCCGCCGCGATGGCCGACGCCCTCCTCGCGCAACTCCTCGCCGCCGACTCCACCTCCAGCGCCCAGCGCTTTTCGTCCGCCGGCGTCCACGGTGTCTCGCATCCCGCCGCCGACCCCGCGACCGCGGGCCGCGCCAAGACCTATCTCCAAAACATCGGCGGCTTTCTCTCTTCCCGCGAGGCCGAGGATCACCTCCTCCGCCGAGGCCTGATCGCCGCGCCCTACGCCGAGACCACGTTCGCCGGTGACGCCGCCGCCGAGGTCCGCCGCCACCTCCGTCCCGCGCTCCCCGGCACCACCGACACCGATCTGCTGCTCGCCCCGTGCGGCATGAACGCCATCTGGGCCGCCTTCCGCGCCGCCGCGGAACTCCAGGCCACCCGCGGCCGCACCGTCTGGCTCCAGCTCGGCTGGCTCTACCTCGACACCATCGCGATCCTCAAGAAATTCACCGCCGCGCCCATCGACTACGTCTACCTCCGCGACGTCTTCGACCTCACCGCCATCGAGCGTATTTTCCTCGCCCACGGGAAACACATCGCCGGCCTCATCGCCGAAGTTCCGACCAACCCCCTCATCCAGACGCCCGACCTCCCGGCCCTCGCCAAACTCTGCCGCACCCATGGCGTCCTCCTCCTGGTTGACCCTTCCATCTCCTCGGTCTTCAACCTCGACGTCCTTGCCCACGCCGACGTCGTCGTGTCCAGCCTGACCAAGTACACCGGCAGCGAGGGCGACCTCACCGCCGGGCTCGCTGCGATCAACCCCGCCAGCCCCGACGCCGCCGAACTCCGCCGCCGGATCGCCGCCGCCATCGAGCCCGTCTATGCGCGCGACCTCGCCCGCCTCGCCGCCCAGATCGGCGACACCGCCTCCGTCCTGACGCGGATCCACGCCAACACCGCGAAAGTCGTCGCATTCCTCACCGGGCACCCCGCCGTCGGCGAAGTCTTCTGGGCCCACGCCCCCGCTTCACGCGCCAACTACGACCGGCTGGCGCGCCGCCCCGACGGCACCGGCGGCATGATCACGTTCACCCTCAAGAAACTCGGTGCCCTCGAACCGTTCTACGACCGCCTCCGCCTCCCGAAGGGCCCAAGCTTCGGCATGAAGACGACGCTGATCTGTCCCTTCATGTACCTCGCGCACTACGATCTCGTGACGACCCCCGCCGGCCTCGCCGAGCTCGCCGCGAGCAAACTCGACCCCGACCTCCTCCGCCTCTGCGTCGGCGTGGAGCCCGCCGAGGAAATCATCGCCGCCCTCGCCGAGGCGCTGGGGTAGCCTTCCCACCGTGTGCCAGATTCCAGGCTTCGAGATTCATCCGATGAGCACCCTCTCCCTGAATCTCGTGGTGCTTCGCGTCCCCGACCTCGAGCGCGCGGTCGCCTTCTATTCCTGCCTCGGCCTGTCCTTCAGCTAACACGCCCATGGCCAGGGCCCGGAACACTATGCCGCCGAATTGGGTGGCATGGTATTCGAACTTTATCCCCAAGCCTCCCCCGATTCGTCAACCAAGCACACCCGCCTCGGATTCCAGGTTCCAGACGCCTCCCGCGTACTACCCGGTCTCGAACAAGCCGGTGGAAAACTGATCTCTCCGCTCAAAGATTCCGCGTGGGGGCCAAGAGCGGTGATCGACGACCCCTTCGGGCATCGCATTGAAGTGAGGCAACCAAAGAAATGATCCGATGACTGGGTCTCTTCCGCCCAAGACCCCACACCAATCTGGTTCTCGATCATCCCAGCCGTGAACCGCTCACCAGATCTTCCGCTGTCTGCTGCCGCGTTCGAATTGGGCAGGCCGATCCGCGAAGGAAAATGGCAACACGTGTTGAGTCCCGAAACTCGGCCGGCACCGGAGAACGAGGCCATCATCGCCGAACTCCGCAGTCGCTGCCCCGGCTTCGAGCGCTCCGCCTATCGGGACGCTCTCGTCATCGGCATCGCGCGGGCTCAAGCTCTGCCAGCTCCGACCCTGCGCCAACACCTGTTTTACTGGGGAGTCGCCCTCACCTTCGCCTGGGGGCCTTTCGTGATCATCCCCCTGCAAAAGCAGTTTTTTCAATTGCCCGATCCAGCCTACCCGTGGCCCTACCCGGTGGCGTGTGGGTTGGCCGCACTCTATCTCTCCAGGCACCGTCGCAGCGGCAGCGCTTTCCTTGCCGTCATCAACGTCCTCGGCGGCCTGGCGTGGCTTGCCTTCCTCCTTTGGGCGGTGAGCGCGTTTGCTGCGAGTTTTTGGAAGTAGTCATCGCCACCCGCTACTTCAGTCTCCCTCCATCTGCGCAAAAATTCCATGCACCCTCCTTCCTGCACCCTCGCCATCAAGGCCATCCCCAACGCTCCGCGCAGCGAGGTGATCGGCTGGCTCGGTGAGTCGCTCAAGGTCAAGGTCCACGCGCCGCCCGTCGAGGGCAAGGCCACCGCCGCCCTCTGCGAATTTCTCGCCGA
>JAPLTR010000904.1 GCA_026398065.1 Verrucomicrobiota bacterium
GGCCATGACGGCAGGGTCGGCGAGGTGGAGCGCTCATAGCGGGACCGCGAGTCCGCGACTGCCCCTCAGCGACCCGCGGTGGTGGAGGCGCTGGTGGTTCTATCGGCGATCACGACGTCCAGGAAACGACCGTATGAGAGACGGTCCGCCGGTGGCGCCGATCTGTGGCTTTCGCCTCTATATGGCGGTGTTCTGGTGGCACTCTGTGGCGGCCGCGTCGGGTGGTGATGACGATGATGACGGTGCGCTATGACGTTGTTGGTGATGGTGCGAAACTGGTCTACAAGACTGGTTTCGGCCCGGAGATTAGACAGATACCGAGGTTCGGGCGCGTCGGGTCTCGCCGCGGCCGGGGCGGAGCATGCGCAGGCCGTTGAGGATGATCAGCGCCGCGCTGCCCTCGTTGAGGAGCAGGCCGGTGGTCAGGGACATCCAGCCGGCGAGGGCGGCGACGATCAGGACGGCCACGACGGTCAGGCTCAGGACGATGTTGATCTTGATGTTGTTCCGAGCGCGGCGCGAGAGTCGGATGGCGGCCGGGAGCCGGTCGAGCTCGTCGGCCATGAGGGCGACATCGGCGGTCTCTAGGGCGACGTCGGTGCTGGCGGCACCCATGGCGATGGCGAGGTCGGCGTTGGCCAGGGCGGGGGCGTCGTTGACGCCGTCGCCGACCATCGCGATCACGCCGTGTTTCTCGCGCAGCTCACGGATTGCGGCGGATTTGTCCTCGGGGAGCAACTCGGCGCGGTAGTCGTCTAGCCCCAGGGCCTGCGCGGTGGATCTGGCGACGGTGGCGTTGTCGCCGGTGAGCATCAGGACCCGCTCGACTCCGAGGTCGCGCAGCTCGGTAAGGGTGCTTTCGGCGTCGGGGCGCAGCTGGTCGGCCACCGCCACGACGGCCAAGGGTCGGGTGTCGTCGCGAAGAACCACGGCCGTGCATCCTTCCGCCTCGGCGTGCGCCAGCGCCGGGCCTGCGGTGCCGTCAGTCCGGTCCTCGTCGGTGGGCCGGCCGATGTGCAGGGTGCGACCGTCGAGGGTGGCTTCCATGCCGGCTCCTGGCAGGGCGCGTGCATCCTGGACGGCCGGGATGGTCAACCCGCGGTCGCGGGCACCGGCCACGATCGCGGTCGCGATGGGGTGCTCGCTACCGGTCTCGACCGCCGCCGCAAGGGTCAGAGCCTCGTCCTCGCTGATCCCGTCGAGGGGCGTCACTTGAGCGAGAGTGGGCCGGCCGCGGGTGAGGGTGCCGGTCTTGTCGAAGGCGACGGCCTTGATGTCGGCCAGGCGCTCAAGGTAGATGCCGCCCTTGATGAGGATGCCGTCGCGGGCGCCCCGGGCGATGGCGGTGACCACGCTGACGGGCACGGAGATGACCAGGGCGCACGAGCACGAGACCACGAGGATGACCAGCGCCCGGTAGATCGCTTCGCGCCACTCGAAGCCGAGCAGCGGCATGACCAGGGCTACGACGATGGCCAGGGCGAACATCGCCGGGGTGTAGATGGCACTGAACTTGTCCGCGAACCGCTCGGCGCCGCTGCGGTTGGCCTGTGCCTCTTCGACCTGCTCGATCACGCGGGCCAGGACCGTGTCGTAGTACTCCTTGGTGACCTTCACCCGGAGCACCCCGTTGCCGTTGAGGCTGCCGCCGAAGACCTCGGTGCCCGCGGTGGCCTCGACCGGTACCGACTCCCCGGTCACCGGGCTGGCGTCCACCCACGAGGCGCCATCGATCACAGCGCCGTCGGTGGGTAGGCGCTCACCGGGGCGCACCATGACGACGTCACCGGGGTGGAGCTCCTCCACCGCCACGGTCTGCGTCTGGTCACCGGGCAGGAGGCGGGTGGCGGTGGGGGGCGTGAGCTCCATCAGGGCGCTGATGGACCCTCGGGCCTTGTCGGTGGCGTATGCCTCCATGGCCTCAACGAGGCTGAAGATGACGACGAGCGCTGCCGCCTCCTCGATCACCCCGAGCGCGATGGCTCCGATAGCCGCCACCACGAGCAGCACGGTGATGGTCAGCCGTTTGTGGCGCACCGCCCGGATGGCGCTGCGCAGCGGGTAGACGCCGCCGATGAGGATCGCGGCCCAGAATAGGGCCAGGGCTACCGGTTCGGAGTGGATGGTCCACTCCACCACCAGCCCGGTCACCAGCAGCACTGCGGCGACGGCCAGGGTGACCATCTCGGGGTTCTGCCACCACCGGCGCCGGGCCGCCCGCACCACGACCGGAGCTGCTACCTGTGGCGACGTCGTCGCTCTAGCACTCATCTTGTTCTTACCTTCTCTTCATCGGTTTGCTGGGTGCAGTGGTGGAGCGTCAGACGCGTACCGGGCGGGCGGGGCCGGCAGGGGCGAGCGGCAGCCCGACCTTCTGGGCCGCCTGGACCACGGCGTCATCGCTCACGGTGCCGTCGTGGGTCACGAGGACCAGACCGGAGGCCAGGGCGTCCACCTCTTTGACCCCGGGCAGGGCCTCGAGG
>JAPLTR010000021.1 GCA_026398065.1 Verrucomicrobiota bacterium
GCGTTTTCGCGGAAGCCGGAAAAAGGCAAGCCTTGGCAGGTGCTGAGCACGACCTAGGCAGTGCTCGGCCGGGCGGAGTCGGAGTCGGAGTCGGAGTCGGAGTCGGTGGTGAGTCGGAGTCGGTAGAAGACTCCGAACTTTCGCCAAAAGCGGCTCAAGATTCGTTTCTTGATGCCGTCGTGACGCGCGTCGTCAAAAGAGCCGTCAAGGACGCAAAGAAAGACAAGCCGCCGCCGAATCCGCGCCACGCGCCCCTGGTGGCTCGTCTGGACGCCGCAGCACGCAGGGTGCTGGGTAGCTATGCCTTCACCCCTCGCGACGCCAAGGCGGCCTCTGAGCTTCTCCACAAGGGCACTGACGAAGAGATCGAGGCTCGGTTGGTCAAGGCATTCGCGGCGGGCGGGTACCCGAGCGTGCGCACGATTCACGAGCTCAACGCGCACTGGAACCATTTCGCGGTCGAAAAGCCGCAGGCATTCAAGAGAGAAAACCGCGGGCCTATTGACGCGGCAACCCAGAAGCACGATCCGAACGGAGGAGTGATTGATTTCTGAACTGCAGGCCGAAATGGACGCACTTAACTCGGAGTACGACACGCTGACAGTGGGCCGCCCGAAGTTTCCGGGCATTGGGGTGGGTGCGCTCGCGTTGTGGGAGCGGCAGAAGTCCGAGTGGGAGAACGACCACAGGGCGGCGGACTCCGCGCCCAGGCGCATGGCGATCCGGTTCCGGCTGATGTCGCTGGAGACTGCGATCATGGATGCCGTGCGCACGGAGGCATATGCGGCGCAGTCGTTGTCTCGACTGGCGCACGCCGGCGTTCCGAAGAACGTCATCGAAGAGTTGGGCAAACTGAAGCCCACCAAGGCGCTCGACGCGGCGCGCGCGTGGTGGAAAACAGGCGGGTGGGCGCTTCTGCTACTCGGAGACGTGGGAAACGGGAAGAGCACGGCCGCTGGCTGGGTGGCGCAGCAGGCCGCTATGGCGGGCAGCGGGCAGGACTGGGTGGTCTGGTGTCGCGCGGCCAGTTCGAGCCGAGAGGCGCTTTTCGGGGATGACGCGGTTCGGTTCACGCGCCACGCTCGTCACTGCTCGCTACTGGTGCTGAACGACCTCGGAGCCGAAATGGTTACAGACGCTTGGCGTGCGTGGCTCGAAGACGTGATCGACTTTCGGTGGAGCAATCGCGCTCGCACGGTCATCGATTCGAACCTTTCGGCCGACGCATTCAAGGCGAAGATGGGCGCACGCGTCACCGACCGCTTGCGCGACGGCGGCAAGGTGGTGGGAGCGGGCACCGTGTCCATGCGCGGGCAGGTGTCGCCATGACCCCCGCCGAAAAACACCGCGAATCCCAGCGCCGCCCGTGCACCTGCTCGCACGGGAGTGCGTACCACCGGCCGCTGTGGGGCTGTCGCGTGCAGGGCTGCAAGTGCGGGCTGCCGGTCCAGGTGCTCCCGACAAAGAGCAAACTGCTCGAGCAGCAGCGCAAGGAGGCCCGCCGTGGATCTCTTTGACGTGTGCGCGTGCTGCACCCAGCCCGCGACGTGCTCGGTCTGGGGGCACAAACTGTGTCGGCGGTGCACAGACCGCTGGTACAAAGAGGCGCCGGAACCCGGCTCCGACTTCGACGATGTGGGCAAGGCTTACCGGGAGTTCACGCAGGTTTGGATTGAGAGAAAGCGGGCGGCGAAATGAAGACTTGGCAAGAGGCGAACGAGAAGGCGAAACGCATCTGGTCCGACTTTGAGGCAGCGCACCTGTGGCTGGCCGAGATGCCGATCCCTGTCACCCCGGATGATGTCACGGTCATGGCGGCGGTCGTGGAGCGCTGCGAGGTGCTGCGGCGACAGTACGAGGCAGTGAGCGAGCGGGAGTCGCGGCTTTACGGGATCGAGAACCCACAGCCCAAGGTCGACTGGACGCCTAATTTGAAGTGCAAGAAATGCGGGCGGCTGGTGATCGGCGACGAGGACGACGCAGGGAAGACGCACGTTAGCCTGATGTCGCACGAGTCGTGCTCTGGCCGCATGGAGTGGATCGGGGGGCGCCAAGTGATCGCCCGTACGGATGTGCTCCGATGACCAGCCGTCGGAAGATCCGAAAGCGCCGCATCCGGCACCAGCTCAGGCAACTCTTGAAGTTCGGCCCGTCGGCCAAACCAAGGCACACGGGTCGTTCTGGGCGCACTGGGAGTATGCACTCAAAGAAACCGCCAGCTACCAAAAGTGAGGGCGCCAAGTGATCGCCCGCATCCGAGTCGACAAGGCGCTGCCAAGTCTCGCGAACGCGCGCCTGCACTGGGCGTTGAAAGCCAAGGTCATCAAGGCGCAGCGGACGGAAGTGATGTCGCGGTGGCTGTGTCTGCCCCTGGCCGACCGTCGCCGCCCGGTCGCGCGCGTCGTGTTCGTGCGCACGTCGCCGCGCCAGCTCGACGACGACAACCTCGCCAGCGCGTTCAAGGCGGTGCGCGACGAGGTGGCGAGTCTGTTGGGCGTGTCTGACGCGCCGGGTGGGCCGGTGCAGTGGCGGTACGAGCAGCGGCGGGGTAAGCCGGGGTTTGAGGTAGAGTTTTGGGCGGAGGTGATGCCGTGAGTGACCTGATTGGAGAACTCTGGACCATGCAGGATGGCGCCATGCGCATCCGCAAGATTCACAAGTCGGACGTGGAGCGCGAAGCCGCCCGCATCAACGCCGAGCTCGCGACCGCGAAGGTGACGTCAGGGCACCGCTGGTGCGCAGTCTGCGGGGCCAACAAGCCAGCGCACAAGCATGAACCGCGCCCTGCTGTCAGGGCTGCCTCAGGGACCGACCATGGCTAAGTCTTCGACCAGTTTCGTGAAGGGCAAGAGCGGCAACCCGAGCGGCGGTCCGCGCCTGACGCCAGCACTCCGCAAGGCGCGCGAGTTGCTCGACAACGTGTGCGGCCCCGAGAGCATCGAAGGCCTGCGCGAGCTCATGCGGTCGGACGACGAGAAGGTAAAGGCGACTGTGTGCCTCGGCGTCGCGAAGATGGTCTTTGGCGAGCACACGCGGGCCGCGGTGGACGAGGACGGCAAGACCGTTGGCAAGATTGACGCGGAAGAGATTGCGCAGCGGGCGCGGACGTTGATCGCGGCGCGGTTGCTGGTGGAGCGCAAGGACTAGCGCAGTCCGAACATCTTCCGCGCCGCCGCAACTCCCGCCGTCGTCGCAGGGGTAGAGCGCCAGTTGTCGGGCAGCTTCGGCCTCGGGTCGAGGTGGCGCCGCACGTTGCGCACAAGGTAGACCGCATTGTCGAGCAGGTCGCCGTGGTCTTTGGCGGTGCGCTCCCATCCGCTGCGGCGTGAGTTCCATGTGGTGCCGTAGAGCTGCTCGATGAGCCGCACGCAACGCGGGTGCACGTAGAGCTTTCGCGCACGCACCATGATGTCCAAATCGTTGACTGCGAGATGCTTCTCGTCTTTGCGTGTGGGCAACACTGCGATGCCGTGAAGCTGGGCGAGGTCCGCGAGCACGAGCGAGTCATTGTCACCGACGCGCAACAGCGGCTGGCGTGGCGCGGTGGCCGAGACGGCGGACTTGAGCCACTCGGGGAGGTCTTTCCAGTCGGAAGCGCCGCGCAGTTTGCCCTGGTACTCATTCGCGCCCCACGCCTCGCGTTCCATGGCCTTGAATGCCTCTGCCATCTGCTGGGTGTTGCCGCCGCGAAGCTCGAATTCGTGCTCGATGACGAGCGCCTGCTGTTCGAACCACCACCACCCGGCCAGCCCTGCGTGTGGGTCGCCAAAGCCGGGGTCGACGCTCGAGTACCAGTCGAAGTGCGCAGGCCGCTCGACGACGCGCACCAGCTCTTTCGCGGCCTCGACGGTCCACGCGGGCACGGCGGCGCGCGTCTCCTCGGTCACGAATTCCGCAAGGTACTCACGGCGGAAGTGCGACGACGCCTCGTACTCCTCCGGCGTCATGCCGCGCGCGCGTGCTTCGCGGGCGAGGAAGAGCGCGACCTGCTCGCGAGTGAGGCGCGGGTGGCCGTGGATGCTGCGGTGCTTCCCGCGACTGGCGGCGACGGCCGAAAGGAAACGCCGGTGGAACGGATGTGCCGGCGACTCGGGCGGGCTGCTGACAATGAGCGACATGCCGCCCGTGGTGAGCAGCTGCGGCGCGAGCACGGCGTCGATGCTGTCCCAGTCGGCGGCCTCAAAGAACCCGGCCTCGTCGCGCACCACGAGGTCGGCCTTCGTGCCGCGCAGTGACTCGTAGTGGCCGTTGTCGACGCCCGCGCAGGTCAACTCTGAGCCGTTGGGCCACGTCCACACCGAGCGCACGGAGTCAAAGGACGGCTTGAGCGACTCGGGGCACGTCGCGAGGATTTCGCGCATGAGCGGCTCAATGATGGCGCGCACGGCCTTCTGCGTGCCTGCGGCGTACTTGATTGAGGCGCCCGGCTTGCGCAGCGCGAGGCACACGCACTCGACGACGGCCCAGTAGCTCTTCCCCCGCTGGCGCGAGATGCAGCAGACGTACTCGTCGGGGCTGGCCCAGAGTTCGCGCGATTGCTCGAGCTGGTCGGCGTCGAGCAGGAAGAGGTGAATCTTTCCGCACTCCCAAAGCTCGGCCAGCGTGACCAGTAGCGCGGCGTCGAGTTCTTCGGTCGTGGGCTCGTGCAAAGTCGCAACAGTTTGCACACGCACTCACAGCAAAGCTAGGTTGCGCGCGTGCGCGACGACAATCAGACCTATTGGGCGGCCGAGACGGACCCCGTGAAGTTCTCCGCGTCGTTGCTCAAGCGCGTCAAAGACTTCCGGCAGGGGCTCGAAGACTCGGGCCGCGCCTACCGCGCCGCTCGCAGCGTTCGCGCGTTCTATGGCTGGGCGCCAGATGGCTTGGGAGACACGGCGCAGGTGCAGGTGGCGCTCGATGGCGCAGGCGCAGCTCGGTGACGCGCTGCTCGAGTACTACGACCGCAAGCTGACCCTTGCCGACCGTGAGCACGAAATCACGCTGGGCGGCGTGTTGGCCTCTGAGGCGTGGGCCGTGCAGGGGTGGGACCGGACCGCTGGTGAAGAACAGGGCGTGGAACCCGTCACCGACGACAACGGCAAGGAAGTGTTGCGCAGCATCAACCAGGGCGAACCGTATTTGTGGTGTTGCCCGCTGTGGGACGTGGCCTACGAAGACCAACTCCCGGACACGGCGGCCATGCGGTGGTTTGCCTTCCGCCGCAAGTTCTCGCGGCATGACCTCGCGGCCTCGTTCCCCACCTACGCGACGGAGATTCTCGCGGCCCCGCCCGGTGACTACACCGGCGAAGACTGGCAGGACATCGACAGCAAGGTGCTGCCCGGTCAGAACCCCGTCTCAAAGCGCTCGCAGGACCTTGTGACGGTCTGGGAATTCCGGCACATCCCAAGCCCCGGTCTGCCGCCCGGTCGACTGGTGCGCGTGCTCAACGCGAAGTGCGTGCTGTACGACTCGATGCGCGAAGACGCGAGCGGGCAACTGGGCGCCTACCCCTACGACTCGCTCCACGCCGAGCCGTTGAAGCCTGAAACGGTGGTCGGCGGCATTGGCGGGCACTCGCCGCACTTCGACCTCTTGGGCCTGCAGGAGTCGTTGGACATGGTGGCGCGCATGGCTGCGACGGCGACGCAGGCGGGCGGCGTGTCCAATATGTGGTGTCCACCGGGTGACATTCCGGTGGTGTCCGAGGTGGCCGCGGGCATGAACCTGATCGTCTCGGTCAACATGCCGATGCCGATGAAAGGCCCGCAGCTCGACCCGCAGGCTGTCGCGTTCGCTGGAATGGTCGTCGACCTGATGCGACGCCGCATTGGGCTGAATGACGTGGCGCTGGGCGAGCCCACG
>JAPLTR010000971.1 GCA_026398065.1 Verrucomicrobiota bacterium
CTGGCGCCGACGTCGAGCGTGGTGCCGGTGGCGTTTCAACCTATCGCCGAACACCGGATGTATCTGCCCCTGGCGGTAGTGCTGACGTTCGTGGTGGTCGGCGGATATGCGTGGGCGGGCCGGCGCGCGGTGTATGCGGGGGTGGGGGTGGCGGTGGGATTGGCGGGGCTGACGGCGGCGCGCAACGCGGACTACCGGAGCGAAGAGGCGGTCTGGCGCGACGTGATTGCGAAACGGCCGGACAACTGGCGGGCGCACAGCACCCTGGGTTCCGAGCTGTTTCGCCAGCAGCGGCTGGCCGAGGGCCTCGCGGCGGTGGAGGCGGCGCTGCGGCTCAACCCGACGGAGGCGAAATTGTACAACAACTACGCCAACGCCCTCGCGCTGCCGCCGGTGGGGCGCCTGCCGGAGGCGATCGCGGCGGGGGAGCGGGCGGTGCAACTCGACCCCACCTACGCCGACGCGCGCAACAGCCTCGCGGCGGCCCTGCTCAAGGCGGGGCGTGTCGCGGAGGCGGCGGAGCACTATGCGCAGGCGCAGAAGCTGAAGCCGGAGTCGGCGGAAATCCGGAGCAACCTGTGCGACGCCCTGCGGCAGGCCGGACGGGCGGCGGAGGCGGTGGCCCAGGGCGAGGAGGCGTTGCGCCTGAAGCCGGAGTTTCCGGAGGCGGAGAACAATCTTGGACTGGCCCTGGCGGCGCTGGGGCGGACGGACGAGGCGGTCGCGCACTACCGGTCGGCGCTGCGGCAGCGGCCGGTCTATCTGGAGGTGATGAACAATCTCGGCGTCGCGCTGCTCAACGCCGGGCGGTTCGAGGAGGCGCGGGGGCCGCTGGCGGACGCGATCCGGCTGAAGCCCGACTACGCGGACGCGCACAATTCGCTCGGCATCGTGTACGCGCAACTGGGGCGCCGGGCGGAGGCGGCGGTGGAGTTTGAGACGGCGCTGCGGCTCAGGCCCGGCTACGCCAACGCGCGCGACAACCTGAAGGTGCTGCGCGCGATGGGCGAGGCGCCGGCCGCCCCGCGCGAGTAAGGCGCGGGACGGCGGGACGGGATGGGCCTACTTGCGCGTGAGCGTGCGGTTGAGCGCGCTGACGACGGCCTTGATCGACGCGAGCTCGATGTTGGTGTCGATGCCGGCGCCGTAGAGCGTGTGGCCGCGCTCGGTCTTGATCTGGATGTAGCTCACGGCGCGCGCCTCGGCGCCCTGGCCGAGCGAGTGCTCGGAGTAGGAGAGGACGTCGAACTTCGGGAGCTTGGTGGTGCCGAGCGCGCGCACGAAGGCGTCGATCGGGCCGTTGCCCGTCGCGTGCAGCGTGTGGAGCGTCTTATCGAGACCGATTTCGGCGTCGCAGGTCACGATGCTGTCGCGCTCGGTCGTCTTGAAATGCTGCAGCGTCAGCGGCGAGGTGCGCGCGAGATACTCGCGGTGAAACACGTCGTGGATCTCCTGCGGGGTGAGCTCGGTGCCCTTGGTGTCGGCGTAGTCGTTGATGATCTTGCCGATCTCCTTGTGCATGAGCTTGGGCAGGGCGAAGCCGAACTCG
The DNA here is from genome assembly GCA_026398065.1 of Verrucomicrobiota bacterium. Lineage (GTDB taxonomy): Bacteria > Verrucomicrobiota > Verrucomicrobiia > Opitutales > Opitutaceae > GAS368. The sequence goes on from JAPLTR010000971.1 coordinate 1,550, forward strand.
TTTTCGAGCACGTAGGCGACGCCGCCCTTGCCGGACTGGCTGTTGATGCGGATGATGGCCTTGTAGCTCCGGCCGAGGTCGGCGGGATCGATGGGGATGTAGATGACGTCCCACGGGGTGTCGGCCTTCTGCACGGCCCAGGACTTCTTGATGGCGTCCTGGTGCGAGCCGCTGAACGCGGTGAAGACCAGCTCGCCCGCGTAGGGCTGGCGCGGCGGGACCTCGAGGCGCGTGCAGCGCTCGTAGACATCGCGGATGTGATTGATGTCGGAGAAATCCAGGCCCGGGTGGATGCCGTGCGTGTAGAGGTTCAGCGCGACGGTCACGATGTCGAGATTGCCGGTGCGCTCGCCGTTGCCGAAGAGCGTGCCCTCGACGCGGTCCGCGCCGGCCAGCAGGGCGAGCTCGGTGGCGGCGACGCCGGTGCCGCGGTCGTTGTGGGTGTGCAGCGAGATCAGGGTCAGGTGGCGCCGCGTGAGGTGCGTGGCCATCCACTCGATCTGGTCGGCATGGACGTTGGGCGTGGCGTACTCGACGGTCGCGGGGAGATTGAGGATGATCTTGTTGTCGACAGTGGGCTGCCAGACGTCGGTGACGGCCTCGCAAATCTCCAGAGCGAACTCCAGCTCGGTGCTGGTAAAGCTCTCGGGCGAATACTCAAAACGCATCCGCGTGCCGGCGGCGACGAGCGGAGCGGAGTACTGCTTGACCCACTTCGTGCCCTGCACGGCGATGCCGACAATGTCGGCGCGCGTGGCGTTGAACACGTGCTTGCGCTGGGCGGGCGAGGTGGAGTTGTAGAGATGGAAGATGGCGTTTTTGGCGCCGCGCAGGGCCTCGATGCTGCGGGCGATGAGCTCCTCCCGGCACTGGCAGAGGACCTGGACGGCGACGTCGGCGGGGATGCGGTTTTCCTCGATGAGGCGGCGGCAGAAATCGAACTCGATCTGGGAGGCGGAGGGGAAACCGATCTCGATCTCCTTGAAGCCGATCTTCACCAGTTGCTCGAACATGCGCAGCTTGCGCGGGATGTCCATCGGCTCGATCAGGGCCTGGTTGCCGTCGCGCAGGTCGACGCTGCACCACACGGGCGGGCGCGTCAGCACGGTGTCCGGCCAGGTGCGGTCCTTCAGGCCGACGGGTGCGAATGCGCGGTACTTGCCGGCGGGGTTCTTCAACATGGACATCGTCGTCTTTCTTCAATCAGGT
>JAPLTR010000527.1 GCA_026398065.1 Verrucomicrobiota bacterium
GCCGAGCTTCGCGCCGTCGACCTCGGGGCGGGACTGGAGGTAGTCGAGCGCCCGGATGCCGTTCCAGGCCTCGACGCCCGCCGGGGTGTAGCCGCGGGAGTTCCACCAGAACATGCCGAGGCGCTTGGTGCCATGGTGCACGCCCTCGAGTTCGCCGAGCTGGATCGTGTCGATCGCGAGGCAGACGTAGCCGTTGCGCGCGAACCACTCGCCGTGGTGCTGGTAGCCGGTCTTGTTGCCCATGCTCACCGCGCCCTCCTTCACCGTCGCGTGGCCGCAGGCGTAGAGGATCGCGGGGGCCTTCCCCTTGAGGTTTTTCGGCACGTACAGATTGGCCGTCACGTAGAGACCCGGCATCGACTGGAAGTGCAGGTTCTCGACGAAGAACTCCGCGTGCTCCACGCGGCCGGTGATCGTCGGCTGGAGGTCGGTCCTGGCGGGCCGCGGCGAGAGGCCGAGCATCTCGAAGAGCTGCTCGCGGTACTCGGCGCGGTGCTCCGTCCAGTCGACGAGCGTTCGCACGGTGGCGAGCGACCCGGCGGTGACGCGCTCCGTCTCGGTGCGGAAATACTCGGCGAGCGTGCGGTCGGCCGCGGAGGGTTCGGCGACGGCCGCGCGCAGCCCGACCGTGAAACTGACGGCGCAAATCAAACCCAGGCTCCGGCAACACAACAGGGGGAAATTCATGTGGGTGGGGGGGTGCGGACCACCAAGGTCTTTTTTCCCCCGCGGCTCAAGCGCCGCGTGCGCCGCCCCCGCGTGCATATCTATCACGGCGGATTCTTGCCCGGATTTGTCCGGCTTCCTTCGTCGGCCGGGGATGGGCCGGCGGTTGTCTTGATCAGTGCCCTCGGCTTGGATGACCGCGCCATGAACCCCCGCCCCTCCCCGCTTGGCACGCGCCGTGATTTTTGCCGGACTGCCGCCACCTTGGCCCTCGCCCCGTTGATCCTCCCCGCCCGCCTGCGCGGTGCCGACGCGCCGAGCAACCGGATCCGCGTCGCCCATATTGGCTGCGGGCGCATCGGCACCAGCCACGACATGCCGGGCGTGGCCCACTCGGGCGTGGCGGACATCGTCGCGGTGTGCGACCTCGACGCCCGGCGGTTGGCGGCGGGCAAGACGTCCGTCGAACGCCTGTTCCGCGAGAGCAAGGCCCCCGGCCCGTCCATCGCGACCTACGGCGACTACCGCGAACTGCTCGCGCATCCCGATCTCGATGCCGTCGTGATCAGCACGCCCGACCACTGGCACGCCCAGCTCGCGCTCGCGGCGATCCATGCCGGCAAGGATGTGTACCTCCAGAAGCCGATGACGATGACGCATGCCGAGGGCATCTTGCTCCGTGACGCCGTCGCGAAGACCGGCCGCATCTTTCAGGTCGGCAGCCAGCAGCGTTCGTGGGGACCGGGCGAACAGTTCCGTAAAGCCTGCGAATTCGTCCGCAGCGGCCGCGTCGGCCGGCTCACTCAGGTTGAAATTGGTCTGCCCACCGATCCCACCGCACCCGATCAGCCGGAACAGCCGGTGCCGCCGCACCTCAACTACGACGCCTGGCTCGGGCCGACCGAGAAGGTCGCCTACACCGAGCAGCGCGTTCACCCCCAGAAGCTGACCCGCAATGGTCAGCCGGACGTCGGTTCGCGCCCGGGATGGTTGCGCAACGAGTCGTACTGCCTCGGCATGATCACGGGCTGGGGTGCGCACCATTTCGACACCGCGCACTGGGGCATGGGCGTCGAACAGGGCGGCCCGATCAAGATCGAGGGCAAGGGCGAATTTCCGAAGAACAAGATCTGGAACGTCCATGGCGCCTACCACGTGGAGCTGACCTACCCGGGCAACGTGCGCCTGACGGTGTCGGACAAGTTTCAGAACGGCATCAAGTTCATCGGCGACGCGGGCTGGATATTCGTCTGCCGGGACGGGGCCGCGACGGCCAGCGATCCGACCGGCACCGGCGGAAAGCTGAAGGCGCTCGATGCCAGCGACCCGCGGCTGCTCGATCCCAAGGGCCTCACCGTGCAGTTCCAGCCCAGCACCTCGCATCACCTCAACTGGCTGGAGTGCGTGAAGTCGCGCCGCATCCCGCTCGCCCCCGCCCCCGTCGCGCACCGCGCCAACACCGCGTGCATCCTGAGCTGGATCGCGATGAAGCTCGCCCGCCCCCTCACGTGGGACGCGGCGGCCGAACGCTTCGTCAACGACTCCTCGGCCAACGCCCTCCTCGCGCGGCCCGAGCGCGCCCCCTATGGCGCGACTCGCTTTGTGCAGGGCCTTGTGAAAACCTGAGCGGGTCATGAGCCGCCCCTGGTTGCCCCTGCTGTTCGCGATGTTGCTCGGCGCGTGTCCCGCGCCCGGAGCCGATGCCCCCGCCTCGCCGCCCGCCACCGGCGCGCGGTTCCGGCTCGTCGTGCTCGACCCGGGGCATTTCCACGCCTCGCTCGTGCAGAAGTTCATGTACGCCGACGTCGATCCGCTCGTGCACGTCTACGCGCCCGCGGGCGAGGACGTGTCCGAGCACCTGAAGCGCGTCGCACGCTTCAACGTCCGCGCCGACCAGCCGACGCACTGGCGCGAGCAGGTCTACACCGCCCCCGACTACCTCGAGAAGATGCTCGCCGAAAAGGCCGGCAACGTCGTCGTGATCTCCGGCAACAACACGCGGAAGACCGACTACATCGTCCGCGCGATCGACGCCGGGCTGAATGTCCTCGGCGACAAGCCCATGGTGCTCACCCCGCCCGATCTCGTTCGCCTGCAGCAGGCGTTCAAGACGGCCGAGGCGAAGCACGTACTGCTCTACGACATCATGACGGAGCGCAACGAGGTCACCACGGCGCTGCAACGCGAACTCTCGCAGCAGCCCGCGCTCTTCGGCACGCTCGCGCCGGGCAGCCCCGAGGTGCCGTCGATCACGAAGGAGAGCGTGCACCACTATTCGAAGCTCATCGCGGGCGTGCCGCTCCGGCGCCCGCCGTGGTTCTTCGACGTGCGGCAGGAGGGCGACGGCCTCGGCGATGTGATGACGCACCTCGTCGACCTCGTGCAATGGGAGGCGTTTCCCGAGCAGGCGCTGAGCCCCGCCGACGTGACCGTGCTCAGCGCCCGCCGCTCGCCCACCGCGATCACGCGCGAGCAGTTCAAGGAGGTCACGGGCGCGGACAATTTCCCCGCGTTTTTGCGCGACGACGTGAAGGACGGCGTGCTCCAGACCTATGCCAACGGCGAAATTAACTACCGCCTGCGCGGCATCCACGCGAAGGTCTCCGTGAAGTGGAATTTCGCCGCGCCCGCTGGCGCAGGCGACACGCACTACTCGATCATGCGCGGCACCCGGGCCAATCTCGTGATCCGCCAAGGCGCGGCCCAAGGCTACAAGCCCGTGCTCTATATCGAGCAGAGTGAGCGCGCGGAACGGCCCGTGCCCGCGGCCACCGCCGAGACTGCGATCGCGGCCCTGCAGCCCAAGTACCCGGGCATCGGCCTCCGGCGCGAGGGTGACAGTTGGGTGGTCACCGTGCCGGCGAGGTACGATGTCGGCCACGAGGCGCATTTCGCGCAGGTCATGGAAAATTTCCTGCGCTATCTGCGCGAAGGGCGGCTGCCGTCGTGGGAGGTGCCGTGCATGCTCACGAAATACTCTACGATGATGCAGGCCTACACCCTCGCCCGCGCCCGGTAACGGCGCGGGACCGTGGCGGGCTGACTCAGGCGACCGCCAGGGCGCGGCGGCGGTAGGCCCGGCGGGCGACAGGGAGCGGGGCAGGTGCCTTGGTCGCGCCGTGCCGTTCCTCCGGTGCAAGCGAGAGATAGCAGCCGCAGTTTTCGCAGAGGTGCAGGTCCGCCGGGTCGGCCAGGCTCCGGTACATGGCATGCGGCACCCGGATGTGGCATTCGCCGCACACGCCGTTGCGCACGATGGCGACGCCGCGGCGGTCGCAGGCCAGCAGCCGCAGGTAGTGGGCGAGCACGGGAGCGGGGACTTTGCGGCGGAGGTCTTCGATCGCAGCCTGTTTTTGCACCTGGTCCGCATCTTTGCGGGCAAGGAACGGTTGCTTGGTGAGGAGGGCGTCGATGATGGTTTGCATGGTGTGAGGAAAGGGTCCCGCACTCCCGTCGGTTGCGCCCGGATACGCGCCGGGCGCGACGACCACCGATGGAAGCGCGGGAAAAACAAAGAGCGCCACCGCGGAAGTCGGCCCGACGCGCGGCGGTGGCCTCTACGCATCGGAGGGAACAGGGCGGCGGACATCCTTCAAACCGGACGACCGCCCCCTGGAAATCGGGCCCACCTCCACCGGGGATCAGCCAGCGTGCTGACCCGGGAACTGGGCTCGCCGCGCCTCAGTTAGGCCTTGGGCGCAGGATTGAAGCCGAAGCCGGCCTTGCGCTGCTGCTTGCCGGGCTTCTGTTGCTTTTGCTGCTGTTGCTGCTGCGGCTGCGTCAACGGTTTCGCAGCCGAAGGGGCGGACGCCGGAGCGGCGGCCGGAGCGGAGGAGGTGGCGACGGTGTTGCCGGCGACGGGAGTGGATTCAGGGCTCATGGTAGATTTCAGGTTTTGATTTTCTTTGGCATGATCCGGGTGGATCGCCTCCTCTATCGCACGCCCCGTGCCGCCGGGTCGTTCACCACCTTAACCTAATAAAAGATAACAAATTATAAATTATCGCAGCCTGATGCCCGTCCCGGAGCGATCCATGACTCCACGGCGAAAAAGCCCCGGCGCGCAATTTCTGCACCGCTCCTCCGCCCACCGTGCAAGTCCTGCGAGCCCCTGCCTCAGGGCGCTGCTTCACCCGCGGCCGCCGTGTCCAGCAGACCGTAGTGCTTCAGCTTATACTGGAGGGTGCGCCGGCTGATGCCCAGGTGCCGCGCGGCCTCCTCGCGGTTGGCCGTCACATGAAGCAGCGTCTGCTGGATCAGGAGCTTTTCCGCCTCCGCCAGCGACATGCCCGGCCGGATGGCAAAGGCCGGCGTCAACCGGTCGTGCTCCCGCAGGAAATCCGGCAGGTCCTCCACCACGATGGTCGGCCGCGCGCTCGTGACCACGAGTCGCTCGACGACGTTGCGGAGCTGGCGCACGTTGCCCGGCCACGGAAAACGCTGGCAGAGCTGAAGCGCGTCCGCCGCGAACTTTTTCCGCCGCCGTTTGTGCTTCGTCGCAAAGTGGTCGAGAAACGTGTCGACCAGCAGCGGAATGTCGTCGGGGCGGTCGCGCAGCGGCGGCACCACGAGCGGCACGACCTGGAGCCGGTAGAACAGATCCTCGCGGAACTTTCCCGCGGTGACCGCCTCGTGCAGGCGCTTGTTCGTGGCGGCGACGATGCGGACGTTGACGCGGATCAGCTCCGAGCCGCCGACCATGCGGAACGCCCCGTCCTCCAGCACGCGCAGCAGGTCCCCCTGGCCCTTCGCGGAAAGATCCCCGATCTCGTCGAGAAAGAGCGTGCCGCCGTCCGCGAGCTGAAACCGCCCGGGTCGGCTCGTCATCGCGCCGGTGAAGGCGCCCTTCACGTGGCCGAACAGCTCCGCCTCGAGCAGCTGCTCGGCAAAGGCCGCGCAGTTCACCGAGATGAACGCCTTGTCCGCCCGCCGGCTGTGCAGGTGGATCGTGCGTGCGACGAGTTCCTTGCCCGTCCCGCTCTCGCCCTCGATCAGCACGGTCACATCGCTGCCCGCGACCTCCTCCGCCGTGCGCAGCAGCCGCCGGATCGGTTCGCTCTCGCCGACGAGAAGGCTCGGCTCCGCGCGCTTGCGCAGGCGCTGCTTCAGCTCGGTGTTCTCCGCGACGACCGTTTGAAATTCGAGGGCCTTGGCCACGAGCACGCGCAGCCGCGACAGGTCGAGCGGCTTGGTGAGGTAGTCGTAGGCGCCGGCCTTCATCGCCTCGACGGCGTTCTCCACGGTGCCGAAGGCCGTCATCAGGATAAACTGCGTGTCGCGCTGCGTCGCGCGGACGGTCTGGAGGAGCTGCAGGCCGGTCATGTCGGGCATGCGGACATCCGTCACCACGAGATGATACGGCTGGGCCTGCACGAGCCCGAGGGCGGTGCGAGCGTCGTTGGCCGCGTCGACCGTGTAGCCCTCGCGGCGCAGCGCCTCCTGCACGCCCTCGCAGAGACCGCGTTCGTCGTCGACGACGAGGAGCCGGATGCCCGCCTTATCCATCGATGGCCTCCGGTCCGCCGAGCGGCAGGTGCAGGGCAAAGACCGCGCCGCCGGTGGGCGCATTGGCGACCCCGACGTTGCCGCCGTGGGCGAGCGCGATCTGTTGCACGATCCACAGTCCGAGGCCGCTGCCGTCCTCCTTCGTCGTGACAAAGGGTTCGAAAATCGCCGCCTGCTGGCCGGCCGGGATCCCCGGACCGGTGTCCCGTACCGTGATCACCATGTGCCGCAGCGTCTCGTCGAGGGCCGCCGCCACCTCCACCCGGCCATCGCGGCCCACGGCCTGGAGGGCGTTGAGCACGAGATTGACGAGCGCCTGCGTTAGCTGGGCGGGATCGGCGCGCAGCACCGGCAGCGTCCCGGCGGGCCAGCAGGCGGCGATCTTCGAACCCTTCGTCACGACGAAGGAGGACGGCAGCGGCCTCGGCCTGTGGATCGTGCAACAGATCGCGCTCGCGCACGGCGGCAATGTCGGCGTCGCCAATG
>JAPLTR010000310.1 GCA_026398065.1 Verrucomicrobiota bacterium
ATGGGGCGACCACTCTTTGAGGACAAACGGGCCGCTGGAGACGAGCTTGCCGGGTTTGGTCCAGCCGGTGCCGCGGCGGTAGACGTCGAAGCCGCCGGCGGCGATGGCGCGGGTATTGATGGGACGCCAGGGGGAGTTGAGGAGGATCTGGAGGAAGTAACTCGCGGGGTGCTCGAGCGTGGCGACGAGGGTTTTGTCGCCGGTGGCCTTGACGCCGACGGTGGAGAAATCGGTGGTCTTGCCCTTGTTGTAGGCTTCGGCGCCGCGGAGGAGATAGAGGAAGTACGCGTAGTCGGCGGCGAGCGTGGGCGTGAGGATGCGTTTCCACGAATCGACGCAGTCCTGGGCGGTGAGCGGAGTGCCATCGCTCCACTTGGCTTCGGCGCGGAGGTGAAACGTGTAGGTGAGGCCGTCGGGCGAGATTTCCCAGCGCTCCGCGAGGGCGGGGACGGGCTTGAGGGTGACGGGCTCGAAGCTGATGAGCGGGTCGAAGAGGGACTGGATGACCTTCGCATCACCGAGGCCGGTGACGGTCTGCGGGTCGAGGTCGGTGGGCTCGGAGCCGACGCTGATGTGGAGCACGCCGTCGCGATTGCCGCGGTCGACGGCGCTTTCGCGTTTCGCGCAACCGGCAAGGAAGGCCGTGAAGAGGCCCAAAAAGGCGCAAAGAAACGACGAGGGCGTGAGGCGAAGGCGGGTCATGAGCGGGAAAGGAGGGTGACGGCGTGGGCGGCGATGGCGAGGCCGCGACCGATCTCGTCGATGCCTTCGTTGGTGGTGGCTTTGAGACCGATCTCGTCGGGGAGCAGGCCGGTGGACTTGGCGAGGGCTGCCTTCATCGCGGCGAGGTGCGGGTAGATCTTCGGTTTCTCGGCGATCACCGAGGCGTCGATGTTGGCGATGTTGAAACCGAGTTTGGCGATCTCGGCGACGACGCGCTGGAGGAGAAGCTGCGAATCGATGTTCTTGTAGGCCGGGTCCGTATTCGGAAAGAAATGACCAATGTCGGGGAGGCCGGCGGCGCCGAGGAGCGCGTCGCAGATCGCATGGGTGAGGCAGTCGGCATCGCTGTGGCCCTCGAGACCGTAGTCGGTCGCGAACGTCACGCCTCCGAGCACGAGCGGGCGACCGGGGACGAGGCGGTGGATGTCATAGCCGTGGCCGATGCGGTATTTCATGTCAGACGGAAGTGAGCACCACGAAACACACGAAGGACACGAAAGGAATCCCGAAGGAGAAGATGGATACGCGGAATAAGTGCGGCTATTTGGCGGAGGCGACCGGCTCGCGGGAGAGGAGAAACTCGAGGTAGGGAAGATCGGCGGGGGTGGTAAGCTTCGGGTTGGGGAAGGTGTTTTCTAGGAGCGCGATTGGGTGGGAGAGCTGCTCGACAGCCTGGGCGTCGTCGGTGACATGAAGACCGCGGCTCTGGACCTTGGCGTAGGCCTTGGTGATGAGGTCGCGGGCGATGAAGGTCGCGCAGGAGATGGAGACCGCTCGCAACGAAGCGGACTTCCTGACGGCGCAGTTCTCGTCGTTGCTGACGCACCACGAGGCGACCGAGGCGCTGTTGCTCGAGATCCTGTCCGAATACCAGGTGTCGATCCCCGAG
>JAPLTR010000109.1 GCA_026398065.1 Verrucomicrobiota bacterium
CAGGAGGCCGGAGACGCCGGCGGTGGCGCCGGTGAGGACGCCGCCGTGACGCCAGCTGACGGCGGTCCAGAACAGTGCGCCGAGTATCAACGACCCGGCGAACACCGCGACGAAGCGCCGGGTGCCCAGCACCGGTTCCAATTCGCGACCGAGCAGGAAAAGCCCCAGCAGGACCGCGCCGACGTGAAACAGATATTTCGGGCTGTGCAGGAGCCAATAGGTGGCGAAGGTCCAGACATGGCCGTCGGCGAGGCCGGAAATGGAGAGAGCGAGGCCGCTGAGCAGCTGGTTCGAGGCGTCGAACCACGACGAAAACAGCACCATCTCCAGCAGGAAGGAACCGAGCACCGCCGCGACCAGCCAAGTGACCAGGGACGTCTTCGGCTTGGGGTAGTCTTCGCGCATGTAGGTCCGTTCCGAAAGCATTGATCATACCGTAGCGGCGCGGATGGGAAATACAAGCCGCCACGGACCCCGCGACTTGGGTACTTCCCCGACCGCTTCGGCCGGATGACCGCTTGACAGCGTTTCGAATTATTTCCTTTGTTCGGATTCCTATGGCCAACAAAGCTGATAAATGGGCACCGAACGCACCGGGAAAGTTCTTCGTCGATCAGCAGTGCATCGACTGTGACCTTTGCCGCGAAACCGCTCCCGCTTTCTTCACGCGCCATGACGAGGGTGGTTATTCCTACGTCCACAAGCAGCCGACCACCGAGGAAGAAGTCGCCCAGTGCATGGAGGCCCTCGAGGGCTGCCCGGTCGAGGCCATCGGCAACGACGGCGACGAATAAGCGGCACCCCCGCCCAGGCAGCGTTGACCAGATTCCGCCCCGGCCTCATCCGCCGGGGTTTGTTTTTTGCAGCGCCCCCGCCTTGTTAAGGTAGATTGTGTAATATCGTAACAAGGGGCTTGTTTTCGGAACCGCGGATGTTAGCGATGGGCGGCGATGAAACCAGCGATCGCCCTCATCCTTGTCACCTCCGTGTGCGCCTTGCCGGCGCAGGACGCCGCCGTCGGCCTGCCGGAGATGACCGTCTATTCGCCGCGCGTGGCCAACCAGTCGCCGGTCGGCACCTTTGCGATGCCGGTCTCAGCGCTGCGCTACGAACCGCGGGTGGACCTCCAGTCCCGCAATCTCTCCGAGGGGCAGGCGGACGTGACGATCCGCGGGGGCATTTTTGAGAACACGGGGATGCGCCTCGGTGCGGTCGCGCTGCTCGACCCGCAGACGGGTCACTATCTGGCGGAGATCCCGGTGGCGCCGGCGATGCTGGGCGCGCCGGAGGTCCTGACCGGGGCGGACCACGCGATCGGCGCGGTCAACTCGACGGTGGGCGCGGTGGCGCAGGGCTGGCGGCCGATCAAAACGGCGGGTTCGCTGGCGCTGGCGGGCGGGCAGTACGGGCTGAACCGGCAGGAGATCTACCAGGGGTATCTGAGTGACGCGCGCCTCGGCGGGCAGCGGCTGGCGGCGGACGTCGCCTGGGGGCGGTCCGAGGCGAACGGCTCGGTCGCGTACGGCGAGCAGGACTTCGACCGCATCAATGCCCGTATCCAGCTTTCCAGCACGACATCGCAGACCGACCTGTTCGCGGGCTACCAGGCGAAGTTCTTCGGGTGGCCGAACCTGTACACCCCCTTCAATTCGAACGAGACGGAGAACCTGCAGACCCTGCTCTTCGCGCTCAACCACCGCACGGACCTCGGCGGCGGGGACTACGTCGAGGGCGGCCTCTGGCACCGCAAGAACAAGGACGATTACGCGTTCAACCGCTTCGCGCCGCTCGGGGTGCTGCACCCCTTCCAGCACACGACCTGGGCGGACGGCGCGGCCCTCGGCGGCCGGAAGAGCGCCGGGGATCACGCGGTGAATTTCCGGGGCGAGGTGGTCGCGGACGACCTGCGCTCCACCTCGCTCACGGCGGGGCGCTATCACTCGCGGACGCTCGCGAAGGTTTCGCTGGTGCCGGAGAAGTCGTGGACGCCGGCCGCGGGCGAGCGCATCGTCGTGAAGGCGGGCGCGAGCTATGACGACAGCAACCGCGGCGGTTCGGCGGTTTCGCCGGTGTTCGAGCTCGCCCGCGAGCGGCCGGCGCAGGCGCTGGCGCGGGTCTATCTGAGCTACGCGCAGACCACGCAGTTGCCGACCTATACAGCGCTGAACTCGAGCGCGACGGCGGGGCTGTTCCGTGGGAATCCCGACCTGGGCCGGGAAAAGAGCCGCAACCTGGAACTCGGCGTCAGCGGGAAATGGGCCGTCTGGTCGGGGCAGGCCGCGGTGTTTTACCGGCAGGACGACGCGCTGGTGGACTGGACGTTTCGCCGCGGAGTGACGGCCCGCGCCGCCAATGCCGTGGACATCGACACCACAGGCGTCGAACTCGTCGCGCGCCGCACCTGGGGGCAGGTGGACCTCGTGCTCGGCTACACCGGGCTGACCAAGGACGCGGACTACCGCGGGGCGGCGGTCGACGCCAGTTTCTACGCGCTGAACTACGCGCGCCACCGTCTGACCGCGGCGGTCACGGCACGGCTGGGGCGCGGCTTCGAACTGCGCATGGACAACGTCGCCCGCATCCAGGCCGACAACCTCCTCCGCGTGACCGGTGGGGACGACGCGCTCACGAGTTCGCTCGGGCTGGCCTATCATCCGCCGGGCTGGAAGGGCGTCGAGTTTTCGGTGCTGGCGGACAATCTCTGGGACAGCCGTTTCCAGGATGTCCCGGCGGTGCCGGCGGCGCGGCGGCAGATTTCCGTCGGGGCGAGTTACGCGTGGTAAAGTTTTTTGCAGTTTGACA
>JAPLTR010000749.1 GCA_026398065.1 Verrucomicrobiota bacterium
CGAGGCGACCGCCGGCGCGTTCGAGCACCTGGCGGAATTCGTCCTTGCGGCCGGCGATATAGGCCTGGGTGACCTTCCAGCGGTCGTAGTCGGTCGCGAGCGCGGTGCCGAGGCTGCCGGTCATGCGCCAGCCCTTGGTGATGCGGCCGGAGATCTCGAACTCGTAGCCCGTGTTCTTCGTCGCGAAATAGTCGCCGCCGATGATGTCGCCGAAGCCGAGCTGGTTGCGGCTGTTGGGCGTGGAGTCGGTGGCGTCGTTGCGGGCGAGCAGGCTGTTGATCGCGCTCTTGCCGGGAGGATCGCCGAGGCGCTTTTCCTTGCGGTTGAAATAATACCGCGCGGACACATCGAGCCGCTGGCCGAACAGGCTGAGCCGCACCACCGCGTCGTAAGACTTGCCGGTCTCGGGGTCGGCGTCCTGACCGTCGAGCGTGAATTCGCCGCCGGTGCGCGGCTTGTAGCTGTCGCCGTAGTTGGCGCCCGCGGTCATCCAGGAGAATACGTGATAGACACCGCCGAAGGACTTGCTGAGGCCGGTGGCCTCGCGCACGGGGGCGTTGTAGTCGTTGCGGAAGCGGTCGCCGGCGTAGAGGGGATTGGGGATGTTCACGCCGTTGGCGCCGGTGATCAGCGGCCGGTCGATCGCGGGAATCGGCACCTTCGAAGACGGCGTGCCGTCGGCGTTTTTCGGGATGTAGCTGAGCGTCTTCCAGTCGGCGGGCGCGTCGGGGCGCCAGTAGCGGTCGTTGAGCGTGAAGCCGTCCCAGCCGGCGGCGGTCGGGAGGAAGCCCCAGTTGGTGTACGCGTTGCGCACCTCGCGTTTCCAGCGGTCGAGGCGGGCGCCGCCGTTGAGGACGAGCTTGCCGTCGAAATAGCGGCCCGCCATCGCGAAGATACCCTGTGACTGGGCTTCCGTTTCGTCGCCGTAGCCGTTGAGCACCCAGCGGGGCGTGATGGTGCCCGACGTCGTCGTGAAGCTGTTGCCATCGGTGGACGCGACGCGGTTGAAGAACCCGGTGGGCAGGCCGGAGGCGGGCAGCATGGTGCGGTTGGGCTCGTTCCAGTAGTTGCGCACGCTGATCGTCTGCCCCTGCCACTCGCGCGGGTCCGCGGCGAGGCCGATACTGGCGACGGTCTGGCGGTTGTCGCGCTGGAGTTTGCTGAAGGCCCCGGTGAGGTTGAAGGTGTAGTTGCCCCACCGGCCGAGATCGAGGAGGTAGTTGAGGCTGCCGCGCACGCCGGCGTTGTCGATGTAGCGGTCGCGCATGCGCTCCTGCCCCTGGCCGTACACGTCGAGGAAGTGCGGGTTCGGCGTGCCGTCGGGCAGCGTGCGGTTCAGGTCGAGGAACGAGTCGCGAAAGCCGTTGATGTTGTTGAAGAATTTTTCGTGGTAGCGGTCGTAGGTGGAGGCGGCCTCGAAATACAGCGCGTCGTTGAACTGATGCGTAAAGCCGAGGCTGTAGCTCTTGTCCCAGCCGGTGTAGAGCGGATCGTCGGGGACGTTGGTGAAGCGCTTGCCGGGCGCGCGAAATTTGGAATTCGCGACCGCGCGGTCGAAGCGGTCCACGGGCAGGCCGACCGCGTAGCTGATCGGCACCTGGTCTCCGCCCTGGTTGGTCGCCGCCGGCACCGAGGGCCGCGCCTGCAGCGCCCAGTTGCCGAAGGGCAGCGCGAAGGTGTTGCCGCCGCGGGTGTAGACGCGGCCGCCGGTGTAGAGCGGGACATTGGCCGTGGAGTCGCCGCGGCGGGAACGCGCGGTGTTGGTCCAGTTCATGATCGTGCCCTGGCCCGGGACATAGACGTAGTCGGTGCCGACGCGCTCGATGCCCTGCGTCTCGCCGTTGAGCGTGAGCGCGGCGAGCTGCGCGTTGGTGATCGGCCCGCTGAACGTCGTCGAGCCATCCCAGCCGCTGAGCCGGTCAAACGACGGGAAGGTCGGACGCGTGCGCGCGACCTTGTCGTAGAGCGCCTCGAGCCGGAGCTCAGTCTTCCGGTTGAACCGGTAGGTGCCCGCGACCGTGAGGCCTTTGCGCTTCTCGAACTCATGCTGCATGTAGCCGCCGCTGTCCTGCCAGACGGCGTTGGCGCGCACGGCAAGCTTGTCGGTGAGGCGGCGGTTCACATCGAGCGTGCTGCGGTACTTGTCCCATGAGCCGACAGTGAAACCGACAACATCAATGTTCCGGTCGAGGCGGGCGCGCTTCGTGGACATGCTGATGCCACCGCCGAGGACGTCGTTGGCGCCGGTGTTGAACAGCACGGCGTTGGGGCCGCGGCCGAAGTCGATGCGCTCGGTGTTGTAGGTGTCGCCGATGGCGGCCGTGGTGAAGAAATTGCGCTGCTGGCCGGCGTTGATGGTGGCGCCGCGGATGTTGTACATGCTCGGCGCGGCAAACTGGTCGGCGCCCTGCGCATCGACGACGGGGGAGCCGTTGGTGGACCAGAGCGTCGCCTCCTGGAGGTCGGTGATGCCGAGCGCGGAAATGAACTCGCCCGTCATGACGGAGTACGGCGCCGCCATGTCCTTCATGTCCAGGCCGAGCTTGGTGGCGGTGCCGGCATTGGTGGCGGCGAAGCCATCGTCCTTCTCGGTGACGACCTCGAAGGGCGAGAGCACGATCGCGTCTGAAGAGACGGGCGCCACCGGGGCGGTGGCCACCGTGGAGGACTTGGGCGCGACCTGCGCCGAGAGCGAGGCGGCGACGGCGGAGAGGATCGCGCCCACTCGGGCGAGGGTGAGCACACGCCCCGGGCAGGGGCGCGCGACAGGTTGGCGGTAGGTCATGGGCAGGGAGAGAGGGGTTGGCGGAGGCGGGGCACGCGGGGGCAGGCCCACACCTGCCGTCGAGAGAACAGCCGGGCTTTCGCGCATCAATCGCCCTGTAGGTTTCACTGGAAAGCAAATGCAGGTGACAACCGGAGCGGACCGTCGCCACACTGCCGGACCATGCCCCCGACCCCGCCGATCCCCGCCCGCGTTTCGCTGCGCGATGTCGCGCGCGAGGTGGGCGTCTCGCACATGGCCGTGTCGCTCGCGCTGCGCGGCGACACGCGGATCTCCGAGGCCCGGCGGACCGAAATCAAGGCCGCCGCCGTCCGGCTCGGCTATCGCCCCGATCCGATGCTCTCCTCCCTCGCCGCCTACCGGCGCGCGAAGCAGGCGGTACCGATCAGCGCGACACTCGTCTGGATCAACCAGTGGGAGGACCCGCGGGCGCTGCGGCGGCTGCGGGAATTCGACGCCTATTGGCGGGGCGCGGCGGAGACCGCCGAGCAGCTCGGCTACCGCCTGGAGGAGTTTGTCGTCGGCCCCGGTCTCTCGCCGGAACGCCTGCAGGAGATCCTCCGGGCGCGCAGCGTCCGCGGGCTGCTCCTCCCCCCGCACCGGCATGGGTTGTCGCTGGCGGGATTCGACTGGAGCGAATACTCCGTCGTGCGGCTCGGCCTGTCGGTGCCGGAGCCGCGCGCGCACGCGGTCGTCTGCGACCACAGCGACTGCGTCACCCTGGCCTACGCGCGCATCCACGCGCACGGCTACCGCCGGATCGGCTTCGTGAGTTCGCCGATGTTCGACCACAACACCCGGGGGAACTTCCGCGCGGGCTATCTCCGGCAGCAGGCCGACCTCGCCTCCGCCCGGGACCGGCTCAAGCCCCTCCTGCTCGACGAAACCCCCGGCCCGGCCAACCTCGCGCCCCTGCGCGCGTGGCTCGCCACCGAGCGGCCCGACGCGATCATCACCTCGCTGCCGCTGATGCGGGGGTTGCTCGCGAAGCTGGGCGTGCGGGTGCCGCGCGACCTCGCCGTGGCGACCACGAGCGTGCTCGACGGCAACTTTCCCGCGGGCATCGATCAGAACTGCCACGAGATCGGGGCCGTGGCCCTGCGCATGCTCGCCGGGCTCATCCACCAGAACGAACGCGGCGTCCCCCGCTTTTTTCGGCGGACGCTGGTCGAGGGCCGGTGGGTGGACGGCCCCAGCCTGCCGGTGAAGAGCCCCGCGGCCCTTTAACGCGTCCGCGGACCCCGCGGCCCGGCAATCCGCCCGCAACGTCCGGCTTCTCCAAGCGTCCTGCCGGTGCGGTCCGCCGCGCACGAAAGAATTTTACCCCGCCAATTGACGATCCCTCGTAATCAGCCGATAAAATCAGCGTCTCGTCGCCTTCCCCGGGCCACCCGACCAACGACATGTTCCCCCTCCCTCCCCCACGCTTCGCCGCGGCCGTTGGCTGCGCCCTGTTTGCCCTGTTCGGTTCGACCGCGCTCCGTGGCGCGGCGCCCGCGGGCCAAGCCCTCAAGGGGACGGAGGCGTTCCTCGACCAGCACTGCGCGGGCTGCCACGACGACGTGGAGAAGAAGGGTGACCTCGACCTGACGGCCCTGAAGTTCGAACCGTCGGACCCGAAGAATTTCGCGATGTGGGTCAAGGTGTTCGACCGCGTCGCCGACGGCGAGATGCCGCCGAAAAAGAAAAAGCGGCCCGAACCCGCCGAGCTGGCGGCGTTCAGCTCGATCCTGCAAAAGACCCTGGTGGCCAACGAGCAGGCTCGGCTCGCCCGCGAGGGCCGCGCGACCCAGCGCCGCCTCAACCGCTTCGAATATGAGAACACCCTCCGCGACCTGCTGCATGCCCCGTGGCTGCAGGTGAAGGACTCCCTACCGGAAGACGGCGAGGCCTTTCGCTTCAACAAGGTCGGCGACGCCCTCGACATGTCGCACGTGCAGCTCAATCGCTATCTCGCGGCCGCCGACTACGCGCTGCGCCAGGTGGTCGCGAAGCAGGTCGAGGCCCCGCTGCCGAAGGTTACCCGTTACTACGCCCGCGAACAGCGGAGCTTCACGGGGCCGATGAAGTTCACCGTCTTCAACACCTCTCCCGAACGCGCGTCGTTTCCGATGCTCGGCGACAAACCCCAGCCCGACGTGCGCGCCGGCAATGCCCCGGCCACCGTGGGCGCCGCCGATCCCGTGAAGCGCGATCTCGAGGCCGTCGGCGTCGTCGCGAGCAACTACGAACCCATCGAGCCGAAGTTCAACCAGTTCCGGGCGCCGATGGCCGGTCGCTACAAGGTGCGCCTGAACACGTTTTCCGTCTGGGTCGGACCCGGCAAACCGGTGCCCAACAAGGAGGGAAAAATGCCGCCTCCCGCCAACGTCAAATGGTGGATTCCCGACCTCGACGACGTGACCGCCGGCCGCCGCAGCGAGCCGGTCACGATCTACTCCGAGGCCCCGCCGCGCCAGCTCCGCCTGCTGGGCAAGTTCGACGCGAAGCCCGAGCCGTCCGTCAGCGAGCTCGACGTGTGGTTGCTCGAAGGCGAGACCATCCGCCCCGACCCGTCCCGCCTCTTCCGGTCGCGGCCCGGGGCGTCGCGCTGGCAGAATCCGCTCGCGGAAAAGGACGGCCAGCCCGGCGTCGCGTTTCGCTGGCTGGAGG
This sequence comes from Verrucomicrobiota bacterium, assembly GCA_026398065.1. Lineage (GTDB taxonomy): Bacteria > Verrucomicrobiota > Verrucomicrobiia > Opitutales > Opitutaceae > GAS368. The sequence continues at coordinate 5,438 of JAPLTR010000749.1, forward strand.
TCGAGGGTCCGATCCTCGACGGCTGGCCCTCCGCCGGCCACAAGCTGCTCTTCGGCGACCTGCCGGTGAAGAAGATCGACAAACCCGCCATGGGCCTCGCGCCCGTCGCCGTCGTCACCGCCAACCCCGCCCAGGACGCCGAGCGCCTGATGAGGAATTTCCTCGAGCAGGCCTACCGGCGCCCGGTCGCGAAGACCGAGGTGAAGCGTTTCCTGCCGGTCGTCGAAGGCGTGTTGAAGGCCGGCGGTGCCTTCGCCGATGCGATGATCACCGGGTACACCGCCGTGCTGTGTTCGCCGGAATTCGTCTGCATCGAGGAGAAGCCCGGCAAGCTCGACGACTACGCCGTCGCCACGCGACTCGCCTTCTTCCTCACCAACTCCGCGCCCGACGCCGAACTCCGCGCCCTCGCCGCCAAGGGCCAGCTCCGCCAGCCCGCCGTCCTGCGCGCGCAGACCGAGCGCCTGCTCAGCAGCCCGCAGGCCTCGCAGTTCTACAACGCCTTCCTCGACTACTGGCTCGACCTGCGGAAGACGATGGGCACCGCGCCCGACTCCTCGCTCTACGACGACTACTATCTCGACGACCTGCTCACCGAGTCGGCCCTGGAGGAGACTCAGTTGTTCTTCGCGGAACTCGTGCGCGGCGACCTGCCGGCGCGCAACATCGTGGCGTCGGACTTCGTGATGGTGAATGAGCGTCTCGCACAACACTACGGCCTGCCGGCCTTCGAGGGCGTGAACCACCGCCGCGTGCCCGTGCCGGCCGGCAGCCCGCGCGGCGGCCTCATGACGCAGGCCGCGGTGCTCAAGGTCACCGCCAACGGCACGACCACCTCGCCCGTCGTGCGCGGCGCGTGGATCATGGAGCGCATCCTCGGCCAGCCGCCGCCCCCGCCCCCGCCGAAGGTTCCCGCCATCGATCCTGACACGCGCGGTGCGACCACCATCCGCCAGCAGCTCGACAAGCATCGCGACATGGAGACGTGCGGCGCGTGCCACGTGAAGATCGACCCGCCGGGCTTCGCACTCGAGAGCTTCGACGTGATGGGCGCGTGGCGCGACCGCTACCGCGCGAAGGACGACGCCGTCCCGCCGGAAAAAGGCTTCGGTCACGGCGGCCAGAAATTCGTCTTCCACCTCGCGCTGCCCGTCGACGCCAGCGGGGAAATGCCCGACGGTCGGAAGTTCGCCGACGTCCGCGAGTTCAAACAGCTCCTCGTGGCCAACGAGGCCCAGCTCGCCCGCAATCTCGCGAAACAGTTCACGGTGTACGCCACCGGCGCCCCGGTGCGGTTCAGCGACCGCGCGCAGATCGAAAAAATCCTCCAGCGCTCCGCCGCCAGCCACTACGGCGTGCGGACGCTCATCCACGAACTCGTCCAGAGCGACCTCTTCCTGAACAAATGAAAGCCCCCTCCCCCGCGCGCTCGTCTCTCGGCTCGTTCGTCGCCACGCAGCGTGCGGTCTCCCGTCGCCAGTTCCTCCGCGGCGCGGGCATCGTGCTGTCGCTGCCGTTTCTCGACTCGATGCTGCCGGCCTTCGCGAAGGCCGCGACGGGCGGTCCGGCCACGGGTCCCAACGCCAAGCCGCGCCGCCTGCTCGGCATCTGCAACAATCTCGGCCTCCTCACCGACCAGTTCTTCCCGACCAACGCCGGACGCGACTACACGCTCTCGCCCTATCTCCAGGGGCTGAAGGAGCATCGCAACGACTTCAGCGTCTTCAGCGGCGTCTCGCATCCCAATGTCGACGGCGGCCATCCCGCCGACGTGTGTTTCCTCACGGCCGCGCCGCATCCCGGCAGCAGCTCGTTCCGCAACACGATCTCGCTCGACCAGCACATCGCGGAGCAGATCGGCACGCTCACCCGTTTTCCGTCGCTCACCCTCGGCGTCAACACCCGCACGAAGAGCCTGTCGTGGGGCGGCACCGGCGTGGCGATCCCGCCCGAGGACAAGGCCGCCGACGTTTTCAAGCAGCTCTTCCTCCAGGGCACGCGCGCGCAGGTGGCCGCGCAAATCCGGAAACTGGATACGGGCCGCAGCATCCTCGACACCGTCGCCGGCCAGGCGAAGGAACTCTCCCGCAGCGTGACCGCGCGCGACCGCGACCGGCTCGACCAGTATTTCACCAGCGTGCGCGACCTTGAGCACCGCCTCCAGGCCTCGCGGGGCTGGGAGGACGTGCCG
>JAPLTR010000216.1 GCA_026398065.1 Verrucomicrobiota bacterium
GGGATAAGCTTGCGGTTCAAGTCGTCGAGGGAGTAGCCGACGCCGTCCTCGGCGAGCCCGAGGACAATGGGGCCGCCCTTCCAGGTGCCGTTTTTTGCGTCCATGATGGTCTTGTAAACCGCGACATCCACGCGTTTCACCGCGGAGGTGAGCACGCTGCCCGGGTGGAGGTAATTCTGGTTGCTGTCGCAGCCGATGCTCAGCTTGCCCGCGTCCTTGGCGGCCTGCATGACGCCGCCGCCGGTGTTGCCCGCGGCGTGAAACACCACATCCGCGCCGCGGCCGATCTGGCTCTTGGCGAGTTCGCTGCCCTTGGTGGGGTCGTTCCAGGCGGCGGCGGTGGTGCCGGTCATGTTTTGAAAGACCTCGACGGAGGGATTCACGAACTTGGCGCCTTCGGCGTAGCCGAGGGCAAATTTGCGAATCAGGGGGATGTCCATGCCGCCGACGAAGCCGATCTTGCCGGTCTTCGAGGCCATGGCGGCGGCCATGCCGCAGAGGAAGGAGGACTCGTGCTCGCGGAAATTGATCGACTGGACGTTGGGCAGGTCGACGAAGCCATCGACGATGGCGAACTTCACATTGGGAAACTTCTTCGCGGCGGCCTCGACGGCGGAGGCCTGGGAGAAGCCGATGGCGACGACGATCTGGGCGCCGCGCTGGGCGAAGCGCGCCATGGCCTGCTCGCGCTGGGCGGCGTTGGTGACCTCGAACTCGCGGACCTCGATGCCGGTCTCCTTCTTGAAGCGGGCGGTGCCGTCGCTGGCGGACTGGTTGAACGATTTGTCGAACTTGCCGCCCATGTCGTAGATGATCGCGGGGGCGAAGTCCGCGGCACGGGCCGCGGTCAACAACAGGACAGAGGCAAGAAGCGCAACGAAGCGGGGCAGTTTCATTTGGGAGAAAAAAGGCATGTGGGACAGCCGTTGCAAAAGCTGCGCCAACGGCGGGGACGAATCAAATCAATGTTCGCCCGCCCGGCGGGTAAATCCACCCCGGCCGGTCTGACCGGCTCCGTTATTTTTTCTGCCAGGTGCCGTCGTCCTTCTGGACCCAGACCCCGGGGGCGCTGTTGGCGGCAATCTGCTTGGCGCGAGCCCGCCCCGCCTCGTCCGCCGACACGCCGCTGCGCTTGCCGGCCTCGGCGTAAAGGATGCCTCGATCGCGATTCTCTTCGGCCACGACCTTGGCCGACGAGCCGCCGCCGCCCCGGACCTCGAGCAGGCCCCGGTTGTTCTCGCCGACGGCGCCGCTGGTCTTCAGCGAGGCGACCTCGGACTGACGGGCGGCGATCCGCTGCTTGGCGTCACCGACTTCGTCGGCGACGGCCCGGGCGGCGAGGGAGAAGAATGCGAGCGAAAACAGGGCGAGCAGGCGGAGCGTGGTTTTCATCGGGAAGGGTTATTTGGAGCCGGGTTTCATGGACGCGTCCTTCTTGTCGAGGTCGCCAAAGAGATCGTCGAGGGCCTTGTCGACCTTCACGTTCACGTCGACCTTCGCATTGACGTCCATCGTCACATGGATGCAGCCCGACAGCAGGACGGCCGCGAGAAAAGGGAGGAGGGAGCGAGGCATGGCGGGCGATTCCATCCAAGTGACAGCAAAGTGCAACCCGTGTTTCATTTGCCTGAACGCATCTGGATGCTGGCCCCTTTGCCCACCCCCAGTTTCACCACCTGGTTGAGCGGGCCCGCGACGTTCACCTCCAAGGTGATGCGCTTGACGTCGCGGTCGTTGGTGGGATGGCCGACGATGTTGATCCGGGCCGTTCGTGCGCTGGCGCCCGTCAGCGAGAAAAGGTCGATGTTCAGCCGGTCGACAATCAAAGTGTCCTCGCCCAGTTCCACCCGGCGCAACGTGTCGATCGCGGGATTTCTCAAGGAGAGTAAGGAAACCAGGGCAATGCGTTCGGGCATGCGGGAGGACAGCAATCCCGGATACCCGGCAAGCCGCAGGACGGCGGTTTCGCCGGGCAGCGTCGCCAGCCTGCCCTCGGCGGAAACCAGGCCCTCCTTGGAATCCCAGTGGACCAGCACGCGACCCGTGATCCGCCCTTTGGCCTCCTTGAGCGCCTGCGGCACCAGGGGCACGACATCGGCAAGGACGACGTTGGGAAAATCCACGGAGGTCGTGAACGCGACCTTCGCCGGATCGACCTCGAACGGGGCGAGCGTGATCTGCCCGCCAAAGGCGGTGAGTTCGGCCCGCCGGACCGCCACCCGGCCGCCCTCGGCCCCGGCCGTGTCGAACACGAGGTTGCGCAAGGTGACGCCAGCGGTCTGCACCGTGTCGGCGCGCACATGCGCCTCGCGCAACGTCACGCGGCTGGCCGCGAGATCGAGATCGCCCTCGATCGTGAGGCCCGATGCGGTCCAATTTTGCAGGCTGCTGCGGGCGGTGGAGGCGGCGAGCGTCGTGTGAAGCGCGCCGCTGGCCTCCGCCCCGCGCCACGAACCCGAGCCGGTCAGCGTAACCTGTCCGGTGAATTCGAAATCAGGCGGGAGCGATTTCACGCCGCCCAGCTCGGCGGTGAGTTTCCACCAGTATGCGGCGTCGATCTTCGCCGACACGATGCGCCACGCGCCCGGCGTCTCACCGCGCGGCAAAGTGAGGGCGAGCTGCACCTCGAAGCCGGGCGCGGAGGCCGAGGCATCGAAGGCGAGATTGGCGCCACCCGCGGGGCGGAATTGCACGCGCCAGTCAAGCGGCGGCAACCCGGGAATGCGCGGCAGCGCGAGCTGGCCGACTAGGTCGCCGCTCAGGGGCGGCAGCGGCGCCGGCCCGGGCTCCGCGGCCCACAGCCCGCCCGCCAGGGTGGCGCAGGCGAGCGGTCGGGCGAGGAGACGGAGCATGCGTGGATAGATTCGGGAAACGCGTGTTGGTTGCCAACCAACTTCGGGTCACCCAATCCGCCTCACGGCACGCGGACGGGCGTAAGGTTCCAGATCTGCTGGGCGTATTCGCGGATGGTGCGGTCGCTGGAAAACTTGCCGACGCGGGCGGTGTTGAGGATCGCCATCTTCGCCCACCGGGCCTGGTCGCGGTAGGCGGCGTCCACGCGGGCCTGCGCATCGCTGTACGAACGGAAGTCGGCGAGGAGGAGATACGGGTCGCCGCCGTTGAGGAGGCTGCCGTGGACGTGGCCAAACGCGCCATGCTCGCCGGGCGTGAAGTAGTCGCTGCCGAGCCAGTCGATAACGGCGCGCAACTCCTCGTCGGCGTGGTAGTAGTCCCAGGGCTTGTAGCCCTTGGCCCAGAGCGCCTCGACCTCCTCGACGGTGAGGCCGAAGATGAAGATGTTCTCCGCGCCGACCTCCTCGCCGATCTCGACGTTCGCACCGTCGAGCGTGCCGATGGTGAGCGCGCCGTTGGCCATGAGCTTCATGTTGCCAGTGCCGGACGCCTCCTTGCCCGCGGTGGAAATCTGCTCCGAGAGATCCGCAGCGGGGATGATCTTCTCCGCGAGCGAGACGCGGTAGTTCGGCACGAACATGACGGCCAGCTGCGAACGCGCGGCGGTATCCTCGTTCACCACGGACGCGACGGAACCGGCGAGGTGGATGATGCGCTTGGCCTTGTCGTACGCGCTCGCCGCCTTGCCGCCGAAGAGCACGGTGCGCGGCACGCGCGGCGCATCGCCTGCCTTGATCCGCAGGTAGCGGTGCACGACGTGCAGCACGTTGAGGAGCTGGCGCTTGTACTCGTGGATGCGCTTGATCTGCACGTCGAACAGACGCTCGGCGGGCAGGGCCACGCCCGTCTCACGCGCGAGGTGGTGGACGAGCTTGCGCTTGTTCTCCTGCTTGATCTTCCAGAGCCGCTCGAGGAAGGCGGCGTCCTCGGCGTGCGCCTCGAGGCCGCGCAAGCGCTCGAGGTTCGTGATCCAGCCAGGGCCGACCTTCTCGGTGAGCAGCGCCGCGAGCGCGGGGTTGCACTGCT
>JAPLTR010000041.1 GCA_026398065.1 Verrucomicrobiota bacterium
TGTAGCCCAAGTGGGTTACAGGCCTTTTTCTTGATGAAGTGGATTGAGGTCGATTGCCCCGAAAAACCGCTAGAAACGGCCAGAAAACGCGTTTTCCGCCACAAATCTGGCACGCCAAAACTGCGACGTTCCGGCTCAAAATCGGGTCGGCATATACGGGGTGGTGCCGATGGGCTTTGAGTTCCGAGCGAAACGGTGGGTCCGCCGCCGGTCGCCGCACCCGAAGTACGGTGCCCACTCGAACGATTGCTCGGGGTGAAACCACCAGTCCGGCTGAGCGGCTTCCCGATAGCCCTCGTTGGGGCGCGGAACTCGTCCCTACCTTCGAATCCGACGATACTCGTCCCGCAAGACCAACGGATCGCCTGTCCCGCCCAATTCCGCCGCGAAGGAAGACGACTGGATCACCGCCTCGTCCAATCGGAGGCAGCGACCGACGTACCTTGGCATCGGGGTAACTGGGAGATCGATCGTGATTAGGCTGTCAGGGTGGAGAGTTGCGCTGTCGCTCAGAGGCGACGGCGACGACCACGGTACCAGGCGAGGGCCAGAGCTCCGAGTCCGACCACGGCGGCGTAGGTGCTGGGTTCGGGGATGGCGGTGGCCGTAAAGTTCAGGTTGAGAGTGTTGCCGGACTGGGTGAGCGACCAGGTGCCCCCGTTGAGCGCATTGGAAAAGCTGGAGGTGTGGAGCGTGAATTTGTCGGCGCCGAAACCGCTGATGCCGCCGCTCGCGGTGGCGATCGTGTAGGAGTAGTTCGCCGCGGAATTGAAGTTGAGGACGTCGCCCGCGGTGTTGCCGGGGGTGAGGGAGGTGAGGTTGATCGCGAACCGACTGGCATTGGTGGCGGTGATGGTCAGCGAGCCGGTGAGGTTCAACAGGTCGTAGCTGGCGCCGGCGCTGCCGGTAGCGTTGTTGATTTCCCAGACGTAGGCGCCGCCGCCGGCCCAGGTCTGGCTGCCGGTGTTGGCGGTGCCCGGGGAGTTACCGGGGGCGTAGGTGCCGTTGAGTTGGAGTGCGCCGGTGAAGGAGCCCGCGCCCGCGAGCGTGGCGCCGCTGGCGACGGTGACGGCGCCGGTGCCGAAGGCGGAGCCGGTGGCGTTGTTGATACGCACGGTGCCGGCCTGGATGAAGGTGCCGCCGGTGTAGGTATTGGCGCCGGTGAGGTGGAGTTCGCCCGCGCCCTGCTTGATCAAGATGCTGGGCGCGGTCTCCGTGATGTTGCCGGCGAAGGTCGTGGTGGCGGTGTTGGTGACGTTCAACGCTTTGAAGCCGCTTAGCGTGACGGCGCCGTTGAGCGTGAGGGCGCGGGAGCCGTTGATCGTGCTGTCGGCCGTGAGGTTGAGAGCGTTCGCGAGTGTGCCTCCGCCCGGAGCGGCCTGCAGCGCGCCGCCGTTCAGCGTGAGCGCGCCAGTGCCGAGGGCGGAGTCGCTGCCTACGGCAATCGTGCCGGCGGATAGCGTGGTGCCGCCGGTGTAGGAGTTGACGCCGGAAAGCGTGAGCACCTCGCCGGTCGTCTTGCTGAGCGAGCCTTCGCCGGAGATGGCGCCCGCGAAACCGGATACGTCGGATCGGTTGAACGTGAGTGTCGTCCCGCTTCCGAGCGCAATACTCCCTACCAGCGAGCCGGAGGTGCCGCCGTTGCCAATTTGGAGTGTTCCGGCGGAGAGAGTCGTGCCGCCCGAATAGGTATTGACGCCGGAGAGCGTGAGGGGGCCGGTGCCGGCGTGGGTTACTGCGCCGGTGCCGGAGATGTCGCCGGAGAAGGTGAGGGCGTCGGAGCGGTTGAAGACGAGTGCTGCGTTGTTCACAATGTTGCCGGTGATTGAGCCAGAGATGGAGCCGGCACCAATCTGCAGGGTGCCGGCGGAAATGGTTGTGCCGCCGGTGTAGGTATTGGCACCGGAAAGGGTGAGGGTGCCGGTGCCGGATTGGGTAAACGCACCGGTGCCGGAGACGATGCCGGAGAAGGAAGTGGAGGTGTTGTCGCCACCGGTGGTGAGGTTGCCGGTGCTGAGCGAGACGTTGCCCGCGCCGGCGAGGGAACCGATGGTCTCGGAGAAGCCGGCGAGGTTGAAGGTGGCGCCGGAATTCACATTCAGGGCCGTGGTGTCGGCCAGACGATCGGTGCCGCCAAGGGTGAGGGTGCCCGCGGAGATGATGGTGGCACCCGTGTAGGTGTTGGCGCCGGAGAGGGTAAGCGTGCCTGAACCCAGTTTGGTGAGTGAGCCGGAGCCGGAGATGATCCCGAAGTAGGTCACAAGGTCTGAGCGACTAAAGGTGACGGCGGAGTTGTTGGTGATATTGCCCGAAATTGAGCCGGTGGTGCCGCCGTTGCCGATCTGCAGAGTGCCCGCGGCGACGGTAGTGGCAGCACCGCCGGTAATCGCCCCGGTGAGGGTAAGGGTGCCGCTCCCGGACTTGGTGAAGCCGCCAGTGCCGGAGAGGACGCCCGAGAAAGTGGTGGAGGTGTTGTTCCCGCCCGCGGTGAGGGTGCCGGCGCCGAGCAAGACGTTGCCCGCGCCGGCGAGGGAGCCGATGGTCTCGGAAAAACCGGCGAGGTTGACGTTGGCGCCGGAGCTTACACTGACAGCGGTGGTGTCGGGCAACCGATCGGCGGCAGCCAAGGAGAGGGTGCCCGAAGCGACGGTGGTCGCACCCGTGTAGGTGTTGGCACCCGCGAGGATGAGATTGTTTGTACCCTGTTTGGTGAGCGAGCCCGAGCCGGAGATGACGCCGCCATATTGCACAAAACCTGAGTGGTTGAAGGTGACGGCGGAGTTGTTGGTGATATTGCCCGAAACTGAGCCGGCGGTGCTGCCGTTGCCAATCTGCAGAGTGCCCGCGGCGACGGTAGTGGCAGCACTGCCGGCAATCAAACCGGTGAGGGTAAGGGTGCCGCTCCCGGACTTGGTGAAGCCGCCGGTGCCAGAGAGGGTGCCGGAGAAAGTCGTGGAGCTGTTATCCCCGCCGGCGGTGAGGGTGCCGGCGCCGAGCGAGACGGTGCCGGCGCCGGCGAGGGAGCCGATGGTCTCGGAGAAGCCGTCGAGGTCAAATGTGGCGCCGGCATTTACGCTGAGAGCTGTGGTGTCGGCGAGACGGTCGGAGGCGCCCAAGGTAAGGGTGCCCGCGGAGATGGTGGTGGCACCCGTGTAGGTGTTGGCTCCCGAAAGCGTAACGGGCGCAGTGCCTAGCTTGGTGATCGAGCCCGAGCCGGAGATGACTCCGGAAAAGTCGGTGGAGTTGTTGCCACCAAAAATGAGGGTACCAGCGCCGAGCGTGACGTTGCCCCCGCCGGCGAGCGACCTGACGGTCTCAGAAAAGCCGGCCAGGTTGAAGGTGGCGCCGGCGTTCACCGTGAGGGCAGTTGCGTCAGACAGGCGGTCGGACGCACCCAGGGAGAGGGTGCCCGCAGAGATGGTGGTGGCACCGCTGTAGGTGTTCGCGCCTGCGAGGGTAAGAGTGCCTGTGCCCAGCTTGGTGACCGAGCCGGTGCCAGAGATGACCCCGGAAAAAGTGGTGGAGGCGTTGCTGTCTGAGGTGAGAGTGCCGGAGCCGAGCGTGACGTTGCCAGAGCCGGCGAGGGAGCCGACAGTTTCAGAGTAGGTGTTGAGGTTGAAGGTGGCGCCGGTGTTTATTGTGAGGGCGGTGGTGTCGGGCAACCGGTCGGCGGCAAGCAAGATGAGGGTGCCCGTGGAGATGGTAGTGGCACCCGTGTAGGTGTGAGCGCCCGAGAGGAAGAGCGTGCCGGTGCCGGCTTGGGTGAGGGAGCCAGAACCGGAGATGACCCCGGCGTAGGTCACGGAATCGGAGCGGCTGAAGCTGACGGCGGAGTTGTTGGTGATGTTGCCCGCGATAGAGCCGGTGGCGTTACCTGCACCGATTTGCAGAGTGCCCGCGGCGATGGTGGTGCCACCCGTGTAGGTATTGGCACCGGAGAGGACCAGCGTGCCGGTGCCGGTTTGGGCAAGGGAGCCAGAGCCGGAGACTACGCCGGCGTAGGTCACGGAATCGGAGCGACTGAAGCTGACGGCGGCGTTGTTGGTGATGTTGCCCGTGATGGAACCGGTGGTGCTACCCGCACCGATTTGCAGAGTGCCGGCGGAGACCGTGGTGGTGCCGGAGAAGCTGTTGGTCCCGGAAAGGGTGAGCGTGCCCGTGCCGGACTTGGTGAGGGTGCCCGTGCCGGTGGCGATAGTGCCCGTAATGGCGGCGTCACCGGCGCCGTTGACGGTGAAGGCGGTGTTGGTGCCGGTCACTGAACCGAGGGTGAGGAGAGTATCGGCGGCGGGAGCGAAGACGGCGCCGGTGGCGGTGAGGGTGACGGCGCCGAATGTGAGACCCGCGACAGCGGCGCCGGTAATGTTGGCACCGCGGGCCACATTGAGAGTTTGGCCACCGATGCTGAGGGCGCCGAGGGTGTGGGTCGTGGTGGTCTCCGCCGAAGTGACGCGGTCGGTGGTGAATGTTGTGGTGGCGGAGACGGTGGTGTTACGCCCGAAATTGGCGTTGGTGTCGGTGGCGAGTTGAACGGAGCCGCCGGAAAGGGTGAGGGCGTTGGCGGAGGTATTGGTGCCGAGGGCGGAGACATCGGTGGCGAGGAGGGTGCCAGCGGCGACCGTGGTGATACCCGAGTAGGTGTTCGCACCAGACAGGATTAGGGTGCCGGTGCCGGATTTGGTGAGGCCAGTGGTGCCGGCGACGACCGACGAAATTGTCTGGGTTCCCGAACCAGTGTAGATCAGGCCGGTGCCGCCCGCGAGCGTGAGACTGCCTCCGGCAATCGTGTAGCCAGGCGTCAGAAATGTCAGTGATCGCGCCGTTACGGGAACGCTCAAGGTGACCGTGCCTGCGGTGCCGCTGAAGACGGCATCGTCGAAGCCCGCGTTGGACCATGCTTGGTAGGTGGCGCCCTTCGAACTCACGCTCCAACTGATGAGCGTGGTGTCCCAAGTGCCCGTGCCACCGCCGACGGTGCCAGTGCCGTCACCGTCCCAGTAGAGAGTGATTTGGGCGCGGAGTGCCGGCGTCAGGGCGGAGATGAAAAGCAAAATGGCCAGGGCTGGGCGGCGCAGGCTGGCCTGACAGGAATCGGCGTTGAACGGGCAGGGGATTTCCATGCCCAATACTGCAAAATGGCAGCGGTAACCTCCACGCGCCGGTGACGGGCTACGCGGAATTGTGACGAGCTACGACGGAGGGGAGGGAGGGCGTGCTTCGAGCAGGGGGCGCAGGTCGGGCAGATAGGCGCGGCTGACGGGGACGGGATCGGGCACGCCGGTGACGCGGAGTTCGGCGGTCTCGCGGGTGTCGCGGCGGTGGCTGGCGATGTGGGCGAGGTTGACGAGGGCTTGGCGGTGGACGCGACGGAAGTGCGTGGCGGGCAGGTTGTCCTCCCATGATTTCAACGTGCGGCGGGTCAGGAAGCGCTCGTGGGTGCGGAGGTGAACGGCGGAATAGTTTTCGTTGGAGAAGACAGCGGCGATGTGGGCAAGCGGCAGGAAGCGGTCGCCGACGTCGGTGTGCACGAGGATGGTGTCATCGGCGCGGAAGGGCGTGGAAGGTGGGGGCGGAGAGCCGGGGCCGGCGACGCGGGCCAGGGCGGCGGCGAAGCGGTCAGGGGAGACGGGTTTGAGAAGGTAGTCGAGGGCGTTGACCTCAAAGGCGCGAAGCGCGTGGCGGTCGTAGGCGGTGACGAAGATGATGCGTGCGGGCGGCGCGATGTCGGGGACGAGGTCGAAGCCGGTGCCGCCGAAGAGCTGGATGTCGAGGAACACCAGATCGTAGCCTCCGGCGCGGAGCAGCCGGCGGGCGGCGGCAAACGTCGCGGCTTCGCCAACGATCGTGTAGGCGGGGTAGGCGGACAACAACCAGCGGAGTTCGGCGCGGGCGTCGGCTTCGTCGTCAATGAGGAGAACGCGGCTATTCACGGAGGGGAGCGAGGAGGCGGAGGCGCATGATGACCCAGCCGTCGGCGGCAAGGGTGGTGAATTCGTGGGCCGAAGGGAAGTAGCGCGTGAGCCGTTGGCGGAGATTTTCGAGCCCGATGCCGTGCGACGGGGCGGAGTGTGAGCCGGGCTCGAGCCAGATGCCGGTGTTGGCGACTTCGACGGCGATGACGCCGGCAGGCTCGCAGCGGACGAGCAACCGGACGGAGAGGCGGTCGACGGAGGTGCGGGCGCCGTATTTCACGGCATTTTCCACGAGTGGCAGGAGGAGGAAGGGCGGGAGGCGGAAACCCGCGGCGGCGGGATCGGCGGAGATTTCGACGGCGAGGAGTTCGCCGAGGCGGGCCTGCTCGATTTCGAGGTAGACGCGGAGGAGCGCGAGTTCGTCGGCGACGGACATCGCGGCTTCGGTGGCATCGGGGCGGTGCAGGGTGAGGCGGCAAAAATCGGCGAGGCGCACGACCATCGCGCGGGCGGCGGTGGGCGAGCGGGTGATCTGCGCACAGACGGAGTTGAGGGCGTTGAAAAGGAAGTGGGGATTGAGCTGGTAGCGCAGCACCTCCAGGCGGGCCTTTTCCGCGGCGAGGCGCGCGGAGATTTTTTCGTCGAGTTCGAGGCGATGGAGGCGGGCGAGTTCCTGGTTTTGCACGCGGAGTTCCTCGGTACGGGTGGCGACAATCCCTTCGAGTTGGTCGGCCTTGCGCTGGAGGGCCCGGGTGCGATGGCGGACAATACGCGTGACAGCGAGGAACCCGAGCGCGCCGCAGCCGGCATAGGCCCAGCCCGAGAGCCACCACGGCGGCACGATGCGGAACGCGAGCCGGGATTCGGCGCTCTCCCGCCCGGTGTCGTCGCGCGCCTGGAGGCGGAGCGTGAACTCGCGATACGGCAGATTCGTGAACTCGCGCTGGACGTTGCGCGTCCACCCGGTCCAGGCGTGG
>JAPLTR010000514.1 GCA_026398065.1 Verrucomicrobiota bacterium
AACGAAACAGTTGAGCCGCGCCCGCTTCAAGGTCGAATACGCGGGACCTTGCGGACACGGTTTTTCCGTCCAGGCGCCGGCTCTAACGACTGGTTCGACCTGGAACGCCCGGACGTGGGTCCGAACACTGCTCAGCAGCTCCGCTCCATTCCATGGTCCACCTATATCGCGTTTTATGGTATGATATAAAATTGACGTCCGCGGCGTCACGTTTACCATAGCCGCAGGTCCGGCCCGGCGGCTCTAACGGCAGTTGAGCCAGAGGGCCGGACCTGCGGCTATGGCCTCGGACGTCCGTTCTCCTCTGATTTTTTCCCTTTTACCTCTGCACTTCGCAGGCCTCTGACTGGCTCGTCTTTCTTCTATTGCAAACTGGCTCTTACGGTCCGCTGTCATCCTCCATCTGTCTTCGAACAGTGTTATTCGCCCATACTCAGTGTGGCAATGGCAAATAGGGCGAATGGCTGGCGATAGGGAGGTGAGTTATGTCATAAGCGTGCAAGCCATTAAAAATAATATTTATGTCGAAATAGGGGGCGGGGCCCGTTGCCGGGCGGACTGATTTTGGCTTGTTGCGGCGCCTGCTAAAGCCATACTGCGAGTATGGCTTTAGCAGGGCAGCGGTCCGGCGAGGAGTTTGACGAGGTCGTGTCGTTTCCGGAGTGGCGGACGGTGCTGATGGGCGAGGCGCTGGCGGCGGCGGTGAAGCGGCGCTATGTCAGCACCATTTTGGGTTTCCTGCGAGTGTGCAAAGCGACGGGGCGACCGTTGTCGGCGGGGTTGATCCGGTGGCATCTGGACCGGGCGGGGCTGGGGGAAGCGGCGCGGCGGGAGGAACGGGCCGCGTTGGCGTGGTTGTTCAAGACCGCGCGGGCGGCGGGCAAGGTGCAGCGGCAGGCGGGGGCGTTTGTGCCGCCGCCCGCGGCCACCGTCGTCGCACCCGGCCCGCATCTGGGCCGTGCGGTCGGGGGCGGAGCGGGAATGGGCGGCGCGCTGCCGCCCCTGGCGGCCGGGGATCAGGGGGGCGCGGACTGGGAGCGCGATCTGATCACGGCGATCCGGCGGAAGGGGTTTTTGTGGCGGACGGAGCAGACCTACCGGGCCTGGGCGGGGCGGTTTGCGGAGTATGTCCGGCCCCGGTCGCCGTACGCGGCGGGCGGGGCCGAGGTGGAGGCGTTTCTCTCGCGTCTGGCGGTGGAGCAGCGGGCGGCGCCGTCGACGCAGAAGCAGGCGCTCAACGCGCTGGTGTTTCTCATGCAGGAGGCGCTCCGGGTGGACTTGGGCGAAATGGCTTTCCGTCGAGCGCGCGAGCGGCGGCGGGTGCCCACGGTGTTGTCGCGCGAAGAGGTGCGGCGGCTGCTGGAGCGGCTGTCGCCGGGCTGCCGGCTGATGGCGGAGGTGATGTATGGGAGCGGGCTGCGGCTCATGGAACTGCTCCGGCTGCGGGTGCAGCATCTGGACCTGGAACGACGGCAATTGCGGGTGCTCGGAGGCAAGGGGGACCGGGACCGGGTGACGGTGCTCTCGGACTCGCTGCGGCCGCGGCTGGAGGCGCACCTGGGGCGGCTGCGGGAGATTTTTGCGGAGGACCGGGCGGCGGGGGCGCCGGGCGTCTGGCTGCCGGAGGGCCTCGCGCGGAAGTATCCGCACGCCGGGGTGGCGTGGGAGTGGCAGTGGCTGTGGCCCTCGCGCGAATTCATGCGCGACCCGGAGACGGGGCTGCGGCGGCGGCATCACCTCCTCGACGGGACGTTTCAGAACGCGGTGCGCAAGGCGGCGGGCGAGGCTGGGCTGGACAAGCGTGTGACGCCGCATGTGCTGCGGCACTCGTTTGCGACGCACCTGCTGGAGAGCGGGACGGATATCCGGACGTTGCAGGAACTGCTCGGGCACGAGAGCCTGGAGACGACGCAGATCTACACGCATGTGATGCAAAAGCCGGGGCTCGGCGTGCGGAGTCCGCTGGATATGAATCCGGGGGCGTTTTCGGGCTAGGTCAGGCGGACGGAAGACGAGCGCCGGGCGGTCGAAAAGCGGGAAATCCCACCTTTGCGTGCAATTTTGTGGAATGGAAGGAATGGAGGGAATGGACGGGGTGACGGGCGGGGCGGAAAGCGATAGGATGCGGGGATGACGCCGCCAATTTCCTCTCTGACACTGACCCGCCCGGACGTGGCCGGGGCTTTGTCCGCGCTCCTCTGCGGTATCCGCGGGTGGATCGGGATGTTCGGCGGGATCGGACTCTTTACAGGAGGGCACGGAGAGAACGGAGCGGTGAGCGGCGGCTGGGGAGGAGTGCGCGCTGTTTCATTTCGAAACCTCGGGGGATTGTCATCGCGAGGGGCGCGAAGCGCGCCGTGGCGATCCAGCTGGATTGCTTCGTCGCCGCGCGGAGCG
>JAPLTR010000471.1 GCA_026398065.1 Verrucomicrobiota bacterium
CCGTGCCGAGCCCGATCACGCTGATCGTCGCGCCGTCCTTCTTCAGTTCCGCGACCGCCTCCAGGTAGTCGCCGAGCTGCTGCCGGGAGTCGTTCGCGTCGGCGAAGAGGATCACGTGCCGCGTCCCCGTCTGCGCCTTCGCCAGTTCCGCCCGCGCCGCGCGCAATCCCTCGTGCACCACGATGCCGCCGCCCGTGCTCACGACGCGCCGCACGGACTCGATGATATGGTTTCGGTTCGGCCCGACCTGCGCCAGCCCGACCACCTCGTGCGGCTTCGTATCCACGGCGTGGATCGACACCGCGTCCATCTCGCCGAGCAGTTCCACCGCGCGCGCCGCCCCCGAGTTCGCAAGGTCCATCTTGGTGAGCCCCGCGCCCGCGCCCATGCTCATGCTGCCCGAGCGGTCCATCACGATCGCCATCGCCGTCGCCAGCTTCCGCTGCTCCTTCTTCAGCTCCATCGACACCGGGAGCAGTTCGTCGATCGCCGAGGCGAAATACCCACCCGAGCCAAAGCTGTTCTGCCCGCCCACCATCAGCAGGCCGCCGCCCTGCTCGCGCACGAAGAAATCCAGCGCCGCCATGAACTCCCGCGGGATCCGGTTCGCAGGCACGTTGTTGATCACCACCGCGCGCGTCCCCGCGAGGCGCGCACCGCTCAGGGTGCTGGGATCGCTCACGCGTTCGACCGTCAGCCCCTGCGCCCCGAGGAGCGTCGCCAGCGGATCGTCCGGATAGTTCGTCACGAGGATCACGCGCGGCCCGCCCGCGACCTCCACCCAGGCGCCCGCGACATTGTTTTCCGGATGCGCGTCCGGCACCGGCTTGATGCGCGCCTCGTAGCGCGCCGCCCCCCCGCCGCCGAGCCGGTCCGTCAGTCGCACCCGCGCCACGCCACCGCGCGCCTGCGCCACGCCGCTCGCCGCCACCTTCCCGCCGCGCGCCACCTCCCACGGCACGTCCGCGTCGCCCTGTCCCGCGATCACAAACTCCACGAGAAACGATTCGCCCGCCAGCACGCGCGGCGGCAGCGCGAGCCCGGCCACCCGCCAGTCCGCCGCGGCCGGTTCCGTCAGCAGGCGGAAATCCACCGGCACGCCGCTGCGCAGCACCTTGTCCGCCGCCGCGCCGAGCGGCT
Organism: Verrucomicrobiota bacterium; assembly: GCA_026398065.1. Lineage (GTDB taxonomy): Bacteria > Verrucomicrobiota > Verrucomicrobiia > Opitutales > Opitutaceae > GAS368. The sequence continues at coordinate 1,141 of JAPLTR010000471.1, forward strand.
CGGTGGCAAAACCATCCGTGATCACGAGCATGCGCGCGGCCCGCTCAGCGACCACTTCGCCGAGGGTGTATTCGAGCGCCATGCCCGTCCGGGTCTGGTGCGTCGCCCCCTCAAACACCGGGTCGCCCCGGTCGCGCCGCACGGCCTCGCCCGCAAAATCCACGTACATGACGCGGTCGTCCGTCCCGCGCGACCGCTCCAAAATCGTCTCGATCTCGCGCGACTGCGCGGCCATCGCGCCCGCCGCCGAGTCCGAGCGGTCCGTCAGCACCCACAGGTCGAGCCCCGCGCTCGCCAGCCGCAGCCGCGGCTCCGCCAGCGCGAGCACGAGCAGGACCAGCCCCGCCGCGCGCAACGGCTCGTGCAGCCGCAGCCCGCGCCACCGCCAGCCCGCGACCGCGAGCGCCGGCAAAAGGAAAAACCACTCCGGTGCGCCAAAGTTCATTTTGCCTCCGCGCCTCCCGTCCGCGTCCACCAGCTCCCCAGCATCAGACCCACCAACGCGAGCAGCCACCACGGCGCATACGGGTCGGCCTGGGTGTTGCGCTCCATCGCCGATTTCTGCTCGGCGGGAATCTCCACCGTAAACTTCTCCGCCGCGCGAAAATCCCCCTGGCGCGCATCCGCGAACTGCGCGGCGCCGCGCACCAGCAGTTCGTCGCCGCGTTTCAGGGTGAAAAACCCGCCGCGCCCCGGCGCGCGCAGTTCCGCCCGCTCGGCCGCCGCCACCGTCCGCGTCACCGGCTCGCCACCTGCGACGGG
>JAPLTR010000634.1 GCA_026398065.1 Verrucomicrobiota bacterium
TCGGTCGCATCAAGGGTGAGACCTACCGCCTCGCCTTTCAGGACGAGGCGGCGCGACGCGAGTTCGTCACCGCCTACCTCCGCGGCGAGCGCGACCCCCAGCTCCTCGCCTCGCTCGGCCTCATGGCCCGCCAGCGCGACGATTCCACCCGGGCCCGCACTTATCTTGAGGCCGTCATGGCAACCAAGGACCCCGTCCCGCGTCCGCGCGCCTACCTTGAGCTCGCCCGGCTGCGGGCCGTCACCTACGCGGCGAAGACCGGCCTCCGCCCCTACGACATGGAGCAGACGGTCGGACTGCTGACCCCGCTCTTCGTCGCCCAGCGCCAGCCCCAGCAGTTGCTCGACATTTATTTGGAGATCGCCCGGGTGTGGGAAAACAGCGCGGTAGTGCCGGACCGCGGCAACCTCGGCGCCCTGGAATTTGGTCTGCGCCTCTTCCCGCGGAGCGGCGAGCTCGCCCTCCGCACGGCCGCCCTCCTGATCAAGCACGGTTACAAGGCCGACGCCGCCGCCCTGATCGACCGGACCCTCAACGCCACACGTGACCCGGAATTGAAGGCCAAGCTCGAGCTGCTCCGGCCGAAAGTCGCCGGCGAACCCGCCGCCCGCCCCGGGCTCGCCGTGCGCTTCTCCCCCGAGGCCAATCTCGGTCCTGAGCTGCGCCAGCGCCTCGCCGAACACCGCGCGGCCAAGACCGCCGCCCTCACGGAACTGCGCGCGCAGCTCGCCGCCACCGAAAAATTCGCCCCGGAAAAACGGGAGGCCGCGCTCGCCGCCTTCGCCGCCGTGCAGACTCCGCGCCTCCGCACGCTGGAGCACGAGGCCGTCCGGCTCGAAACCGATCTCGGCTGGCCGCCCGACGAGGGCGATGACTACGCCCCCGGGCTGACCGACTTCAGTCCCGACACCAGACCCGAGGCGCGCGACCAGCTCCGCCTCTACTACGCGGCGCTGCAGCGACCGCAGGGCCTGAGCCCGCCCCAATCCTCGCTGCTGCGAGAAATGATTCTGGAAGCACAGAACGGCGCCGCCCCCCGCGGCGCATTTTTGTTTTTCGCCCCCGCCACCGCCCGCGTGCGTTTCCCGGCCGGCCTGCCTGCCGCGCTCGCCGGCGACATCGCGGAGTTCACCAAGGAAAAGGAGGCGCTGAAAACCGAGCTGCGCAACGCCCTCGTCGACGCCGCGGGCTCCGCCTCGGACGTCGTACGCATGATCGGCTTCGGCGCCCTCGCCGAGCAGCAGGCCCCCCGCTTCACCGCCCTCGGCGCCCGCGCCGAGGCGATCCGCCGCGCCCTCGGGCAGCTGCCCGCGCGGCCCGTCCCCGGCACCGCCCCCGCCCTGCCCGCGGCCCTCGCCGCCCGCCTCACCGCCTACCAGAATCAGCGCAGCGAGCTGCAGCAGAACTCCCGCCGCGATCTCCGCGCCCTCCGCAGCGGCCTGCCCGCCACCGGCGTGGACCTCGTCGCCAGCGGCGATCCGCCCCGTCTGACGCTGCAGATTGCCGGCGAACTCACCCCCGAACTGGCCGCCAAACGATCCGCCGTCGACGCCTTCAACCGCGCCTACGCCGAGCGGGCCGCCGCGCTCAACCGCGAGCTCGCCGAGCTCCGCCGCCTCCTCGCCGATACCGTCCCACCCGGATCCGCCCACGGCAAATCTGTCAGCGACCTCATGCAGGACTTCACGACCGCCGCCCTCCGTCAGGCCTCGGCGGAGACCTATCGCGACTGCCGCGCCGCCGTGTTCCAGCCGGGGCTGTCGCCCGAGCAGCGCCGCCTCCTCTTCGGCCGCACCGCCGAAAAGCAGCCCTCCCTCGTCTTCGAGTTTTAATCCGCTTCATGCCCACGTCGCCCCGCCGTCTGGCCCTCGCGATCGCCGCGCTCAGCCTGCTGCTGATCGCGATCCTGGCCGCGACGGTCGCCCCTTTCAGCGCCCGTCTCCGCGGGCAGGCCCGTCAGGCGATGATCGAGCGCGACGCCGCGGTGCTGCACCCGGTCGCGCTGCAGCAGCTCGCCGCCCTCGAGGCCGACCCCGCCCGCGCCCCCGCGCGCCCCCGCGAGCTCATGGCCGCCGCCCTCCAGAGCGCCCGGCAGCAGGGCATGCTCGCCGTCGTGATCTTCGACGCCACCGGCGACCTGCTACAGGCCGTCCCGCCTTCGCTGATCCTCCCCGAACTCTCCGCCGGCGACTACCTCACCCTGCTCGGCGGCGCGCGCATCAGCCGCTTTCACCCCCGCTTTCCCCTCGACCGGCATTTTCGCGGCATCGCCGCCGCCGACCGCGAGGCCCCCGTATTGGAAGTCCTGTTACCGCTCCACGGCGTCGATGAGGCCGAGACCCTCGGCTTCGCCCACTACCTGATCGACGCCCGCGCGCTCGCCCGCGAACTCGCCGCCCTCGACCGCCAGATCCAGCGCCAGACCCTGGTGACGCTCGCGCTCGGCGCCGCCTCCATCGCCCTCATCGGCACCGGCGCCTACTTCGGCCTCCGCCGCGCCCACCGGCAGATCGCCGAGCGCAGCGAACGCCTCGCCCGCGCCAACTTCGAACTCACCCTCGCCGCCAAGGCCTCCGCCCTCGGCCAGCTGACGTCCCACCTGATCCACGGGCTCCAGGGCCCCGTCGCCGGCCTCCGCGCCGTGATTACCGGGCGCACCGCCGCCGAAAACGACGCCGCCTGGCAGTCCGCCTCCGACTACACCGCCCGCCTCGAGGGCCTCGTCCGCGAAACCATCGCGCTCCTCAGCGACACCCAGGTCCACGCCGTCTACGAACTCACCGGCTCCGAACTCATCGCCGCTCTCCGCGAGCGCACCGTCCCCGCCGGCGCCGCCGGCCCGGTCCTGACCTTCAGCTCCGATGAAACGGTCCGGATCGACAACCACCGCGGCAGCGTCCTCTGCCTGATCGCCGCCAACCTGATCCAGAACGCCGGGACCGCCACCGGTCCGGCCGGGCACATCGCCGTCGCCCTCTCCGACCACATCGCCCCGGGCGCGCTCAAGCTCACCGTCACCGACGACGAC
>JAPLTR010000238.1 GCA_026398065.1 Verrucomicrobiota bacterium
ACGAAAACGATGCGGCGGGAGTCGCCGAGGAGGGCGCGGTGGACGGCCTGCCAGGTGGGTTTCTCGGCGATCACCTCGACGACCCGGTCGCGCGCGATGAAGCGGCCGATGGCGTAGGCGATGAGCGAGGAGACGACGAGCGCGGCCATGGCCATGGCGAAACCGACGCCGAAGCCGAAGGTCCAGCCGGCGTAGATCGCGACGGCGAACGTGGGCAGAAAGGAGAAGCCGACAAGCAGGGTGGTGCCGAGGAAGTAGAGGAGGAGGCCGAGGGCGTAGTGCTCCCGGAGCCACGGGGCAAAGGTTGTGAGCGTGGCGAGGAGCAGGAAGCCCCCGAGGGGCGGCCAGAACGAGAGGACGACGGCGACGGGGCCGGCGGCGCCGAGGCGACGGAAGGTGCCGGGCGGTTTCGAAGTGGTGGTGGTGGGATTCACGGGGAGATGGGCGGTCGGGAGCGGAGACCACGAGAGGGAAGCCGCGCCGCGGCGACACGCAAGCGGCGTGTGCGGGTGGGCGCGGCCAACCGACCGCTGCGATTACTCGAGCAGGACCTCGGTCTGGCTGCGGAGGTATTCTTCGAGGCCGCGCTGGAGGTGGCGGACGAGGGCGGGCTCGGCGGTTTGTTCGGAAAGGGGACGGTTGAGGAGCGGGGCGACGGCGGCGCGATCGTCGTCGGGCAGGAGGGGGAACCACTGTTCCTTGACCGGGTAGCCTTCGTCGCGGGCGAAGCAGTAGAGGCTCTTGAAATACACGATGTCGGGGCGCGCGCCGTCGGCGAGGCTCGCGAGCGCGGTGCGGAGCAGGCGGGCGACGGCGGAGCGGCTCTCCTCGTGGACGGGATTGCGCGCGACGAGCGAGGCGAGGGCGGAGGCGGCGACGAGGGTGTCGTAGCCGCGGCCGAGGGTGGCGTGACGGGTGACGAGGCGCGCCTCCTTCACGAACCAGGTGCGGCCCTGGTTGGAGGATTCGAGGAAGAGCGAGACCTCGTCGAAGAGGTCGAGCGGGACGGCGGTGACCGCGGATTTTTTCGCGACGCGCTGGAGCACGAGCAGGGCGCCGTGCTCGGGGGAGAAGACGCTGAAGGATTGAAACGAGTCGGCGGGCGGGCGTTTCAGGAGGACGAAGGCGTCCGTCTGGAGGGTCGGGGCGGGCACAGGGTGCTGGCGCGGACGGGAAGAAAGTGAGGAAGCGGAGGAGGGGGACTATCGAATCGGCGGGACCACCGGGGCGGGCTTCTTTTCCGACCACGGCGGAACGACGGCGCCGCCGGAGATGATCATCTTCATGCCGTCGCCGACGCTCATCTCGAGTTCGATGACCTCGTGCGGGGGAAACATCAGGAGATAGCCGCCGGTGGGGTTGGGCGTGGTGGGCACGAAGACGGTCCAGAGCTCGCCGACACCCGCCTTGATCTGGGCCTCGCTCTGGGCCTTGTTGGTGAGGAAGCCGAGGGTCCAGGTGCCGGCGCGCGGGAACTGCACGAGGACGACCTTGTTGTAGAGATTGCGGTTCTTGGAGCCGAAGGTGGCGACGATCTGGCGGACGGAGTTGTAGACGGCGTTGACGCCGGGGATGGTCAGAATGGAGCGCTCGATCAGGCGCAGGAAAACCCGGCCGAAGACGTAGTGGGAGAGGAAGCCGAGGGCGGTGACGAGGGCGAAGATGACCAGGGTGGCGACGAGGTCCCAGATCAGCGGGAGGCCCTGCAGCGAGTCCGGGAGATAGGACTCGAAGAAGGGGCGGAAGGTGCCGCCGACGATGTCGATGATGCGGCCGAGGGCCCAGAGGGTGACAACGAGCGGGGCGAGCAGCAGCGCGCCCGTGAAGAAGGCGTTGCGGATCGAAGCGATGCGGGAAGTGGGCGGCGGGACGTCGGACATGGCGTGCCGGAACCCTAGCGGGTGGACCGGCGCGTTGGCACGGAAAAACTCGGGCGGCCTGCGCGAGGCCGTTACGGGACCTCGTAAACCTCGACGAGGACGGTGCCCGCGGTGTTGTCGCCGCTGGTGACCTGTGCGGTGTAAGCGCCGGGCAGGAACGGCATCATGACAACCGCGTCGAGGGTGCCGGCGGGGATGGGAAAGGCGCCGGTCGTCGCGAGGGAGGCGGCGAGGTCGCTCTCGTAGGACGGGCCGCCGACGACGGCGGGGTAGGCGTAGCCGTTGGTGTAGGGCTGACCGGAGGCGTCGAACACGCGGAGTACGGGGGCGCGCAGGGGGTTGGTCACACCGAAGCCGGCGAGCGAGGGGCCGACGGCGCGGAGGATGATCTTCTTGCCCTGGCCGGCGCCGGCGGCGACCACGAAGCCGACCGTGAAACTCTGGCCGTTGCCGGCGGCGAGCGTGCCGCGGGTCGAGAGATTGAGGAGACGGTCGGTGGGGCC